>CBFGPU010000739.1:0-2130 GCA_965650715.1 uncultured Haloferula sp.
TCGGCGCGAAGAGTGTGCTGCGCGATGTCGCCCGCGTCATGGGCGTCAGCTACGGAGAGGCCGACCGCATCGCGAAGATGATCGAGGCCAAGCCCGGCGTCACCCTCAAGGGCGAGTTCGAGTCCAAGCCCGAGCTCAAGGAACTCATCGAGAGCTCCTCCACCTACCAGGAACTCTGGGACTACGCCATCAAGCTGGAAGGCCTCACCCGCAACGTCGGCATCCATGCCGCCGGCGTCGTGATCGGGGACCGCTCGCTCGACGAGCACGTCCCGCTCACCCGCGGCAATGAAGGGGAAGTCGTCACCCAGTACGACATGGGCGCCATCACCGAGGTCGGCCTCCTGAAGATGGACTTCCTCGGCCTGAAGAACCTTACCGTGATCCAGGACGCCGTGGAGCACATCCGGCGCCATACGCCGGACTTCGAGATCGAGAAGGTCCCCCTCGATGACAAGGCCACCTTCGACATCCTGAACCGCGGCGAGACCATGGGCGTGTTCCAGCTGGAATCCGGCGGCATGGTCGAAACCTGCCGCAAGTACCAGATCGAGAAGATTGACGACATCATCGACCTTCTCGCCCTCTACCGCCCGGGTGCCATGCAGTTCATCGACCAGATGATCGAGGTGAAGAAGGGCCGCAAGAAGCCCTTCTACGAGCACCCGCTGCTGGAGCAGGTCTGCGGCAATACCTACGGGGTGATGATCTATCAGGAGCAGGTGCAGAACGCCGCCAAGGTGCTCGCCGGCTACACCCTCGGCGGTGCCGACCTTCTCCGCCGCGCGATGGGCAAGAAGGACCCGAAGAAAATGGCCGAGGAGCGCTCGAAGTTCGTCGAGGGTGCGGCCCGCGTGAACAACATCAACGAGAAGCTCGCCCACGCGATCTTCGAGAAGATCGAGATGTTCGCCGGCTACGGCTTCAACAAGTCCCACTCCGCCTGCTACGGCCACATCTCCTACTGGACCGCCTACCTGAAGGCGAATTTCCCGGTCGAGTTCATGGCCGGCCTGCTCTCGAACGAAATCAACAACACCGACAAGATCGGCGTCTTCGTCGCGGAGTGCCACCGCATGGGCATCGAGATCCTCCCGCCCGACCTCAACAAGTCGAAGCTCCGCTTCGCGCCGGAGAAGCTGGCCTCCGGAGCCTTCGCCGTACGCTACGGCCTCGCCGCCATCAAGAACGTCGGCGAGGGTGCCATGGCCCAGGCCATCGCCGACCGCGAGGCGAAAGGCCCCTTCGCATCGCTCGAAGACTTCTCGAACCGCCTCGACTCGAAGTCGGTCAACAAGCGCATCCTCGAAAACCTCGTGAAGGCGGGTGCCCTCGATTGGACCGGCGAGTCCCGCGCTTCCATGTTCAACCGTCTCGAACAGGTCGTCGCCAGCGCCTCCTCCGCCCAAAAGGACCGCGCCTCCGGTCAGGTCTCGCTCTTCGATACCATGGACTTCGCCGCGCCCGCCCCCGCAAGTACGGCGACCGCCGTAGCCGTGGAGGAGTGGACCAAGGACGAACGCCTCGCCCACGAGAAGGAACTTCTCGGCTTCTACGTCACCGGTCACCCGCTCGACAAATTCCGCGGCGTGCTCGACTCCGACAAGTACATGAAGCTCGGTCTCCTCGATGAGATCGATGTCCAGAACCCCCGCGACCGCTTCCCCTTCGCGGGTATGATCCGCACCTTGGAGAGCAAAGTGACCAAGAGCGGCAAGCCCTTCGGCGTCATGGTGGTGGAAGACTTCACCGGCTCCGCCGAGGTCGTGATGTGGGGCGAATCCTTCGTCCCCGCCCGCGACGCCGGCACCCTCGTCCCCGGCAAGGTCATCAAGTTCAAGGCCGCCATCCAGGTGGACGACCGCACCGACTCCCGCCGCCTCACCGGCTCCGAGATCAGCGAACTCAAGCCCCGCGCCAGTTCCGCGACCAAAGGGGCCGTCGAACTCACCCTCTGGACCGCCCGCCACTCGGAGCGGGACCTCACCGAGATCCGCGACGCCCTCACCGCCAATCCCGGCAAGGTCCCCGTCTTCCTCCACTTCCAGAACAGCGCCGGCAAGCGCGCCACCGTTGAACTCGGCGCTGCTTATCACGTCAAGCGCACCGACGTCCTCGAAAAAGCCCTCG
>CBFGPU010000740.1:0-2109 GCA_965650715.1 uncultured Haloferula sp.
GCCTGAGTGTGCGCACCGGGCCAACCGGGGACGTAACCGACAAGTAGCCCCGTCTCAGGGCAACGCTCCACAATGGCGGTGTAAGGACGCATGCTTGAGAATAGACGAAAAATACTCCGAAGGCAATTCCCGCCCCCTTTCACTTCGCCCCCTTCTCCTCCACGACATGCACGCCGTGGGGGTTAATGCGGGAGACGTAGACCTGGTTCCCGAGCGAGATGGCGGAGAAGACCTTCGATACCGCTTCGCCCACCTTCCTGGCGGTTTCCTCGCCTTCGCAGAGGGCGAAGACGCTGGGACCGGCGCCGGAGATGGAGAAGCCGAGGGCACCGGCAGCGAGGGCGGCGCGCTTGGCCTTGTAGAACTCGGGGATGAGCTTCTGGCGGCGCGGCTCGGCGATGACGTCGTGGATCGAGCGGGAGATCAGGCCATAGTCTTCCTGAATAATGCCGCAGAGGAGGCCGCCGAGGTTGCCGATCTGTTGGGTGGCATTCACCAGCGGGATGTCCTTCGGCAGAATCTCGCGGGCAACCTTCGTGAGCACCTCGATGTCCGGGTGGACGACGGCGGCCCAGAGGTTCTTCGGCGCGGGAAGCTGCGCGACGTCCAGTTCGTCGTTCGAGCGGATGAAAACGATGCCGCCGAGCAGGCAGGGGCCGACGTTATCGGCGTGCCAGGCACCGTCGGCGGAGGCTTCCCCGGCCATCGCGAAGGGGAGGAGCTGTTTCTTCGAGAGCGGTTCGCCGATCAGGCGGTTCACGGCATAGGCACCGGCGACGGCGGAGGCGGCGGAGGAACCGAGACCCGAGCCGAAGGGCATCTTCTTGTGGATCTCCATCTGGATCCCGCGGTCGGTCATGCCGAGGTGCCGCAGCAAATCGAGCGCGGCGACCCCGGCGGTGTTCTTCTCGGGATTCTTCGGAAGCTTGCCCTCGTCGCCTGTAATGGCGGTGATGTGCAGGCCGGGTTTGTCGCAATGACGGACGACGATCTCGTCCCCGGGCGCGTCGATGGCGAACCCGAGCACGTCGTAGCCGCAAGCGACATTGGCGACGGTGGCGGGGGCGAAGACGCGGACTTCCTGGATGGCTTCCTTCAGCATGAGCGCGGGGGGCGTAGCAGCCGGGGACGGCAGGGGCGAGCGCGAATAAGGTCAGCGGGGAAGAAGGGGGCGGAATGGGGTCAGGGGCCAGAGGCCAGGGGTTAGGGAAAAGGCAGGAAGCACGAGTCTGCGCCCCCTGACCCCTGACCTCCTTCGGCCTTGAAGTCTCCCGCGATCCGCCCTCCCCTTCCGCATGGCAACGCCCCTTGTCGGGATCATCATGGGCAGCACGTCGGATTGGCCGACGATGGAGCATGCGGCGCGGACGCTGGAGGACTTCGGCGTGGCGTGGGAGGCGCAGGTCGTGAGCGCCCACCGGACGCCGGACAAACTCTACTCGTACGCCACGGAAGCGCGCGGGAAGGGGCTGAAGTGCATCATCGCCGGAGCGGGAGGTGCCGCCCACCTGCCGGGGATGACGGCAGCGATCACCGATCTGCCCGTGCTCGGGGTGCCGGTGGAATCGCACGCACTGAAGGGCATGGACTCCCTGCTCTCGATCGTCCAGATGCCGGGGGGGATCCCGACGGCGACCTTCGCGATCGGCAAAGCGGGGGCGATCAATGCCGGGCTTTTTGCCGTGGCGATGCTGGCCGGAGAAGATGCCGTGTTGTTGGAAAAGCTGCAGGCCTTCCGCAAGAAGCAGAATGAAACGGTGAAGGCCGCGGAATTGCCGCAGCCCGGCTGATTCGGGCTTTCTCCTTTCCGAGGATTCCGTGTATTCCGTGGTTCCCTTCCCCGCCACCGCCCCGATTGATTTGATCTGATTTCGTGAAGCCATCTCCAGTCATCCCGCCGGGCGCCGTGCTCGGCATTCTCGGCGGCGGCCAGCTCGGCCGCATGTTTTGCATGGAAGCCCGCCGTATGGGCTACCGGACGCTGGTCTGGACCGGCGGCCTCGAAGCCCCCGCGATCGTGGTGGCGGATGAGGCGATCGATGCGCCTTTCGACTCCCCGGAGGCGCTGGAGGAATTCGTGACGAAGGCCGTGGTGGCGACCGTCGAATT
>CBFGPU010000741.1:0-2108 GCA_965650715.1 uncultured Haloferula sp.
GACGTCCACGCTCGTCGCCCGCAAGGTCCGCCACCGCTATCTGGAGCCGGACCGCGGCACCGCTCTATGCCTCTGCGCGGGTATCATCGCGGACACGCTGTGCCTGACCTCGCCGACCACCGCGGAGCTCGATCACGAGATGCTCGGCTGGCTCAGCGGATTGGCCGGGATCGATCCCGCGACTTTCAAGAAGGAGTTCTTCGCTGTCGGCTCGCTTCTCGCCACCGGCACGCCGGATGCGATCCTGAATGCCGACCGCAAGGAGTTCGACGACGAGGGCGTGAAGGTGACCATCGCCCAGGTGGAAGAACTCGGCCTGCAGGCCTTCGCGCCGCGGCGCGATGAACTGGAGAAAGCCCTCAAGGAACTGGTGAAGGAGAACGGCTACGAACTCGCGGTGTTGGTCGTAACCGACATCGCCGAGCACCACAGTCTCGTGCTCGCCGCGGGCGAGCCGAACTTCGTCGCGAACATCCCCTATGCCCGCATCGACGCGAGCCTCTACGACGCCCCCGGCGTGGTAAGCCGGAAGAAGCAGATCTTCCCGGCCGTGTGCCAGGCACTGAGAAGGGCGGGTTAGCCGCTCCGCGGTCTCACTCCCGCACGAAAGCGTCCTTCACCCAGGTCCACCGCGACACTTCCTTTCCGGCGGCATTGCGAACGATCACGGTCCTGCCCTGGCGCGGCAGCTCGAAGCGCAGGTCGTCGGAATCCGCCACCGGGAAGATCTTCCGGTTGGCCACCACCATCTTGCCGTCCAGCTCCTTGAAGAGCGTCAGGTGGGTGAAGTCGGCCTCCTCCAGATGCCCCCACGCGACCACGAGCAAGGGGGACTTGTCTTCATGGCGGAAGAGTGCCCCTTGGAGGGACACTTGGGCACCATCGCCCTCCAGTCGGAAGTATCCGTTCTTGGTGTCGATCAGGCCGTTGCCCCGCTGCATGATCTTTACCAGTTCTTGCGGGCTCCCTTCCGTGAAGCCCTGGAGGGGGATCCTGAGAAAATAGTCCGTTACGGTGGAAGCTCCTATCGCCGCAACCGGCGAAAGAGCCAAGGCGATGAAGAGCGATAGAGTTTTCATGAGGAGGGCGGGTTTGACCGACCTCCAGCAAACAGCCGGGGACGCGCCGTCGCAATGGCTTTTTGAAGGTGCCGTGCCGCGACTTCTCACTGCGGGGCCGTCAGCGCCCCGCCGTTGTCCTGCGCTCCGAGCTTCTCAAGAAAGGGCACCACCTTGATCGCCCAGTGGGCGGGGTCCGGGTAGGCCGAGGATGCCGCGCCGAAACTGCTTCGCAGCATGTCGGTATCGATGATTCCGGGATTCAGGGCGACCGCCGCGAGTCCTTCGGGGAGTTCCTGGGCGAGCGCCTGGGTCAAGCCTTCGATGCCCCACTTGGTGCAGCAGTAGGGAGCCACTTCCGGGGAGGTCGAGCGGCCCCAGCCGGAGGAGAAATTCACCACCACGCCGGAGCCCCGGGCGATCATCGCGGGCAGGAAGCCACGGCAGATCAGGTGGACGCCTTTCAGGTTCACGTCCATGACGCGCGAAAAATCCTCGGGCGACACCTCCCAGAGCGGTGCGTTGCGGTTGATCAGGGCGGCGTTGTTCAGCAGCAGGTCCGGAGCGCCGGGCCCGGCGAGGATGTCAGCGGCGAAGGAGGCCACTTCCTCCGGCGAGGTGACGTCGCAGCGGGTGATGCGGTGCTTGGGCCCCAGTTCCTTGCCGAGGGCGGCGGCCGCGGAGGCGTTCGTCCCGCAGCCGGAGACGGTCCAGCCGCGTGCGGCGAACCCGCGGGCCATCGCAAGGCCGAGTCCACGGGTGCAGCCGGTGATCAGGACGTGCTTCATGCCGGGGAATCTAAATCTGGCGATTTGAAAATGAAGGCCGTATTTCCACTCCCGTGCAAGTTGCAGGGTCGGCATCCCCGGCTATTATGGCGCATGCCTTTCGATTCTCTCATGCTCCTGGCGCAGCAGCCGCAAGGCGGCAGCATTCCCGTCGGCTACTTCGTCATCATCGGCGTCTCGATGCTTTTGAGCTTCCTGGTCAGCGGGATGCTGAAGCGGGGATTTTCCGAGTACTCGCAAATTCCAATTTCCATGACGGGTG
>CBFGPU010000742.1:0-2102 GCA_965650715.1 uncultured Haloferula sp.
CAAGCAGCTCCGCTGGAAGGAGGACTGCAAGCAGCTCACCCCGGTCAATGAAACGGTCTTCCACGTCCACACCCTCTTCATCTGCATCGTGCTGGTGATGATGGGGCTGCCCTGCCTGCTCCAGCCTGCGGTCTTCCTGACTCCCACTGCGGCGGGCGCATGGCTTACCTGGTCCTTCGCGGGCTTCTGGTTCATCCGCCTTTACTGCCAGTGGTTCGTCTATCGTGCGGATCTCTGGCGCGGCAAACGGATGGAAACGGCGGTGCACTGGTGGTTCACCTTCGTGTGGACGGCCCTCATCGGATTGTTCGCCGCCTGCGGTGCGGTGCAGATGGGCTGGCTTCAGTGAAGCGGCTGGCGGGTCGCACTGTACCAACCGAGCGCGAGGAAGCCCAGATTCAGCGCCACCATCCCCGGCGCGGAGATCAGCAGGTCCGGGGCGCGGGAAATCTCCAGCGTGTTCATCGTCGCGATCGCCAGCGTCTGCACCGCCGCACAGGCACGCGGCCGGCGGTGCGAGAAGGCCCATAGCCCGAGCAAGATCTCGCCGACTCCGACAGCCCTCGTCGCGACGGTCGCCACATCATCGCCGAGCACCCTCGCGACGATCAACCGGTGCCGGGGGATGCCATCGAGCAGCTTGCTGTAAAGCCCGTGAAACACCCACACCGACCCGATCAGGAGCCGCAGGGCGAGGTGAAGCCGGTTCTGGAAGAGCGGGCCGATGGCACGAGCCAAATCCGCCGCCTCGGGGCAGGCGAGCAAGAAAGCGCGGACCTCGCTTCGGACACCTCCTCCCCACCCCCAATCCCTTGATTCCCTAGCAAAAACCAGGAATCGCGGCCTCTTTCGAAACCGGGTGCTGACAAACGCCCAATCCCCCCTACCCTCGCGCGCGTGAGCTACCAGGTCTTCGCCCGGAAATACCGCCCGAAAACCTTCGACGACGTGCTCGGACAGGATCACGTCGTGCGGACATTGAAGAACGCCATCGCCCAGAAGCGACTGGCACACGCCTACTTGTTCGTGGGTCCCCGCGGCACCGGCAAGACTTCCACCGCCCGTATCCTTGCGAAGGCACTGAACTGCACCGGCGGCCCGAAGGCCGACTTCGATCCGGACGAGGACATCTGCGTGGAGATCGCCGAGGGCCGTTCGCTCGACGTGCTCGAGATCGACGGTGCCTCGAACAACGGCGTCGAGGAGGTTCGCCAGCTCCGCGAGACGGTCCGCTTCGCCCCGGCCCGCGGGCAGTTCAAGATCTACTACATCGACGAGGTCCACATGCTGACCAACCAGGCCTTCAACGCGCTGTTGAAGACCTTGGAAGAGCCGCCGGAGCACGTGAAGTTCATCTTCGCCACCACCGAGGCGCACAAGATCCTGCCGACGATCCTTTCCCGTTGCCAGCGCTTCGACCTGCGCCCGATCCCGGCGGAGACCATCGCCGAGCACCTGCTCCACATCGCGCGGGAGGAAGGCGTGAACCTCCACGAGTCCGCCGCATGGGCCATCGCCAAGGGCGCGGACGGCGGCATGCGCGACGCCCAGTCGATGCTCGACCAACTCGTGGCCTTCTGCGGTGAAACGATCACCGAGGCGAACGTGCTCGATGTCTTCGGCTTCACCTCGCGCGAGACCGTGGCCACCCTGCTCGGCAGCCTGCTGGCACGCGACACGCCGACCGCGCTTTCCACCGTGCAACGCGAGGCGGAAGCGGGCCGCGAGCTTTCCCAATTGCTGGGCGAGTTGATCGGCGGCCTGCGCGCCCTGCTGGTCTCCCGCCTGGATTCCGAGACGGGCGGCGATGGCATTCCCGCCGCCACGTGGGCCGCCCTCAAGACCGCCTCCGAGGCTTATCCCGCAGAACGCCTGCTCTCCGTGATCGACGTTTTCGCCGAGACGGAGAGCCGGATGAAGTGGGCTTCGAACAAACGCCTGCACCTGGAGATCGGCCTGATCAAGGCGGTCCAGACCCTGGGCGAAGTCCGCCTTTCGGATGTCATCAAGGTCCTCGCCGGTGCGACCGAGCATCTCGGCTCCCCTGTCAGCTACGCACCCGCCGCCGAGCCCGCCGCGGCACCCGCACCGGTGGCTCCGGC
>CBFGPU010000743.1:0-2098 GCA_965650715.1 uncultured Haloferula sp.
CCTGATCGTCTCGGTCGCGATCTGCTTCATTCCGGCGATCTTTTATGCGCGGAAGTCGGGAGAGAGCGTGTCGGAGTTCTTCACCTCCGGCCAGTCGGTGCCATGGTGGCTGATCGGAATCTCGATGGTGGCGACGACCTTCTCGACCGACACGCCGAATTTCGTGACAAACCTGATCCGGAAGGAGGGTGTTTCCTCGAACTGGCAGTGGTGGGCCTTCGCGCTGACCGGGATGAGCACGGTGTTCTTCTTCGCCCGTCTGTGGCGGCGCTCGGCGGTGCTGACCGATCTGGAGTTTTACGAGCTTCGCTACAGCGGCAGGGCGGCCAAGGCGGTACGAGGCTTCAGGGCCGTGTATCTGGGGTTGTTCTTCAATTGCATCATCATGGCTTCGGTGAACCTCGCGGCCACGAAGATTTCCGGGATTCTTTTCGGCTTCGACAAGTGGGAGACGCTCGCCTTCTGCGCCGTGATCAACATCGCCTTCGCCGCGACTTCCGGCCTGTGGGGAGTCCTGGTGATCGACATGATCCAGTTCGGCATCGCGATGGCGGGAGCCTTTGCGTTGGCATACTTCAGCCTGAAGCAACCGCAGGTGGGGGGGCTCGACGGGTTGATCTCAAAGCTCTCCGAATCCTCGCCCCAGACGCTATCCTTCATCCCCGCAGACAGCGGGCTCCTCTGGAGCGTGATGTTGATTCCGCTGTTGGTGGGATGGTGGTCCACCTGGTATCCGGGCTCGGAGCCTGGCGGCGGCAGCTACATCGCCCAGCGCATGCTGGCGGCGAAGTCCGAGCGGGACGCCCTTGGCGGCACCTTGTTCTTCAATTTCGCGCACTATGTCCTGCGCCCCTGGCCATGGATCCTCGTAGCCCTGTGCTCGATGATCGTCTATCCGGAGGTGGGAGACATCAAGAAGACCTTTCCGAACCTGCCGGACAATCTGCTGGGCGATGACATCGCCTATCCCGCGATGATGCGCTTCCTGCCCGCGGGATGGCTTGGCCTGATGGTGGCCGGCCTGCTGGCCGCCTACGTGTCCACGATCATCACCCATTTGAACTGGGGCACCTCCTATCTGGTTCACGATTTCTATCAGCGTTTCCTTGCTCCCGGAAAGTCGGAGAAGCACTACGTGGGCGTGGGACGCTTCATGACGGTCGTGCTGATGCTGGTGGCCGGGTCGATCACCCTCTTCATGGAAACCGCCGAGCAGAACTTCAAGCTGCTGCTGCAGATCGGCGCGGGCACCGGGTCGCTCTACCTGTTCCGCTGGTTCTGGTGGCGTATCAACGCCATGAGTGAAGTGACGGCGATGGTCGCGTCGCTTGTCGTGGCGATCGTCTTCCACTTCGTGGCGAGCTCATACGAGGGCGCGGAAGTGACGCCGTGGTTCGTAAAGCACCAGCTTCCGCTGGGCGTGGCGATCACCACTCTTTCATGGGTGATCGCCACCGTCGTGAGCAAGCCGACGGATGCCGCGGTCTTGCGGGCCTTCTACGATCGCGTCCGTCCTGCGGGTCCGGGTTGGGCGAAGATCCGTCGTGAAAGCGGCCTGCCCGCCTCTCCCGACAGCCTGCCCATGGCCCTTCTCGGCACTGTTGTCGGCGTGACCGTGATCTGGACGGGGCTTTTTGCCACCGGAAGCTTCATCTACGGGCACACCACCCAGGGGATCATGCTGGGCGCGGTCTTCGCCGTGGCCTCGGTGCTGATGATCGTGCTGGTCCGCAAGCTGTGGGCGAAGGAAGCTTAGATCCCCGCAAGCTCTGGACATGACGGGCAGCAGGGTTATAGGATACCCGCCGGGTTGCGAAACCCCGTCGGGCCTATGGACGCGCTAATTCATCATCTGGAACGGAAGGAGGAACTCTCACAGCGGGAGATTCGGGTCGCTGCGGAGCTTCTGCTCGATCCGGATGCGCCGGACGAGAAGAAGGCCGCGCTGCTCGAAAACCTTTCGCAGAAGGGCGAAACGCCCGCGGAGATCGCCGGTTTCGTCGAGGTGTTCCTGGAGCATGCCGTGGACCCGCATGTGGGCCTGCTGGATCTCGAGGGGCCCACCATCGATGTCTGCGGCACGGGCGGGGACAAGTTG
>CBFGPU010000744.1:0-2095 GCA_965650715.1 uncultured Haloferula sp.
CAACGATCTCCAGTCCACCTGGGAGGGCATGAAGGCCGGCCGCAGCGGGATCAAAACGATCACCCAGCTCGATCCCGCACCCTACGACTGCAAGATCGCCGGCGAGGTGAAAGACTTCTCGCCCGACCAGTATTTCAACGTCCCGAAGGATTCCCGCCGCTCGGACCGCTACGTGCAATTCGCCGTGGCCGCCGCGAAGATGGCCATGGACGACTGCGGCATGGATCTCGAAGCAATCGACCGCCGCCGCTTCGGCGTGATGGTCGGCAGCGGCATCGGCGGCCTCGGCACGCTCGAGCGCGAGCACGAGGTCTGCCTCACAAAGGGACCCAAGCGCGTCTCGCCCTTCACCATCCCGATGATGATTTCGAACATCGCCAGCGGGATCATCTCGATGGAGTACCGCCTCTACGGCCCGAACATGGTCATCGTCACCGCCTGCGCGACCTCCAACCACAACATCGGCGAGGCCTGGCGCATGATCAAATTCGGCGATGCCGATGCCTTCCTCGCTGGTGGCGCGGAATCCACCATCCTGCCGATGGGGCTCGCGGGCTTCTCCAACATGAAGGCGCTCAGCACCCGCAACGACGAACCCGAACGCGCCTCCCGTCCCTTCGACAAGGGCCGCGACGGCTTCGTGATGGGTGAAGGCGCGGGCGTGGTCGTGATCGAGGAGCTCGAACATGCGAAGAAGCGCGGCGCGAAAATCTACGCGGAGCTCGTCGGCTACGGCGTGAGCGCGGATGCCCATCACCTCAGCGCTCCCTCGCCCGATGGCACCGGCCCCGCCTACGCGATCGGCATGGCGCTCAAGCACGCGAAGCTGAACCCGGAAGACGTGCAGTATCTCAACGCCCACGCCACCTCCACCGGCCTCGGCGACGTGGCGGAAACCCGTGCGATCAAGCTGGCCTTCGGCGATCATGCGAAGAATGGCCTGATGGTCAGCTCCACCAAATCCATGACCGGTCACATGCTCGGTGCCGCCGGCGGCATCGAGATCATCGCCAGCGTCATGTCCATCGTGGACAATGTCGTGCCGCCCACCATCAACGTGGACGATCAGGACCCCGAGTGCGATCTCGACGTGGTGCCGAATACCGCCCGCGAAACCAAGGTGGACGTCGCCCTCAGCAACAGCTTCGGCTTCGGCGGCCACAACGCCTCGCTGCTGGTGAAACGCTTCTAAAGGGTAGGGCGCGGCGGCCCGCCGCGCCGTCACTCGCGGCGAAAGCCGCATCGGGCGATGCTTTTTCTAATCCCATGGATTCGCCCCTTCACCGCCACTTCTCGGAGATCACCTTCGCGGACACCGACTGCAGCGGCTGGATCCATTTCCCGAAGATCTTCCGCCACGTGGAAGAGGCGGAACACTCCTACATGCAGCAGCAGGGGATCGTCATCATCGACCGCGTCCTCGGCGGCTGGCCTCGCGTCCATGTTTCCTGCGACTACAAGCGTCCGCTGCGTTTTGCGGATCGCATTGAAGTCCATCTCGCCATCGAGCGCGTCGGCACCGCCTCCGTCCACTGGCTCTTCGAAGTGCTCAAGGACGGCGCGCTCTGTGCCAACGGCAAGATGAGCACCGTCCGCGTCGATCACGAAGGCAAGCCCCTCGTCATCGACGACGAGACAAGGCGGAAGCTGGAAGGTTAGAACTTTTCCGCGTCAGACGTCGGGCGACGGAGCAGGATTGGCCGCAGCTCCTTGACTTGATCCCGGAGGGATCACAGCACGGTAGCCGGTGGTTGAGCGAAGCGATACCACCGGTCAGACCGCCCCCGCGATCATCGATCCCGCAGGGATCGCAGCTCGCTTTGAATTAACGGGACTCTTCCCGCATCGGGCCACGACATCCGGCGGACGGGTCAAATGGATGGGATTGACGCGGATAACAGCCTGATTCCCCGGCAGCCGGCCCATCTGCGGTTGATTGGCTGCTTTGCAACCGATCCGCAAACCGGACGGAGAGCCAAAAATGTTCCGGTCGCCCGATTCCCTTGGCTCGGGGTGGGCCTGCCCGCGCAGGGAGGACTCCGCCGCCGGAAAACAAAAACGGACGCTCCTTCGAGCGCCCGTCCTGTATCGACTT
>CBFGPU010000745.1:0-2095 GCA_965650715.1 uncultured Haloferula sp.
ATTCGAGGCGAGCGCGGTGACGACTTCCTCCAGCTCTTGTTCAAGGGAAGGCGCGAGATCCGGGCGCGGTTCCAGGAAGTCCTCGAAGTCCGCGGCGGAGAAGACGAGCATCTCCCCTGCCCCGTTCATGCGGAAGAAGGGATCGCCCTCGCCCGGCTTGGTCATCTTCATCCAGCGCGCGAAGTCGTCCTTCTCCTGCTTCGGCTTTTGGGTGAAGAGATTGTAGGCGATGCGCACGGTCATCTCGCCGCGCCGGTGGAGCTCGCGGACGATCTCGTAGTCCTCCGGGTAATTCTGGAAGCCGCCGCCGGCATCGATGCAACTCGTCACGCCGAGGCGGTTCAGCTCGCGCATGAAATGGCGCGTGGAATTGACCTGGTGCTCGGGCGGGAGTTTCGGCCCCTTCGCGAGCGTGGCGTAGAGGATCATCGCGTTCGGCTTCGCGATCAGCAGGCCGGTCGGGTTGCCCTGCTTGTCGCGCTGGATCTCGCCGCCGGGAGGATCGGGCGTGTCCTTCGTGTAGCCGCAGGCGGCGAGCGCGGCGCGGTTCAGCAAGGCGCGGCAGTAGAGGTGGAGGATGAAGACGGGCGTGTCCGGCGCGGCGGCATTGATCTCTTCCAGCGTCGGCATGCGTTGCTCGATGAACTGGAACTCGCTCCACGAGCCGACCACGCGGACCCACTGGCCGGGCGGCGTGGCATGCGCCTGGATCTTGAGCATGCGCAGGGCATCGGCGAGCGAGGGCACGCCGTCCCAGCGCAGCTCCATGTTGTAATTCAGCCCGCCGCGGATGAGGTGGAGGTGCGAGTCGTTCAGGCCGGGGATGAGGCGATGGCCTTGCAGGTCGATCACCTTGGTCTGCGGACCGGCGGCGATGTCGTCATCGCCGACCGAGAGGATGCGGCCGTCCTTGATCGCGACGTGTTTCGCGGAAGGCTTCGCGGGGTCGAGCGTGGCGACCTTGCCGTTCCTGAGGATGAGATCGGGTGTGTTCATGAAATCGATGGGGTCGAGCCTGGATGGGCTCAGGGTTCGAAGAGCCACTTGCGGAATAGTTTTGTTAGATTCGGCATGCTGACCCAGGTCAGCAATGCGACGATCAGGCCGGTGACGATCACGTTCACGGCGAGCGGATGCCAACCGGGCAGGAGTTTCCTGAAAAGCGGCGGCAGCAGCGAGGTGAGCGGATAGACGCCGATGAAGGTGACGAGCGCCATCTTCGGCTTCGGCGGCGGCTTGCGGGCGGGCTGGCCGGGAATGGTGAACCAGCCGGCGAGACCTTCCATTTCCTCGATATGCGGGTCCTCCACGGATAGCTCGCGCAGGCGTTTCATCCAGACCTTGTAGTCCTCCGTGGCGGTGAAGGCATGCCGCGCATCCATGTCCTCGAAGCGATCGACCACGGTGTATTCGCGGGGGTTCGACTGATCCGAGCGGAGGATGTGGATACCGCGGTTCCCCGGAAAACCGAGCACGAAGCAGGTGAAACGCTGCATCTCTTCCTCGAAGACGGCCTCGCAGCCGGGCTTGGTGCGGCGGCGGACGACGACGGTGACGCTGTGGTCTTCCGGTGGCGGACTCATGATGGGTGGAGCGCGGCGACTCATTCGACGCGCGATGGCTCTTCCTCTCGATTGGGGAAGCGGACGCGGGTGTGACCGGATTTCCCGGAGCCCCGGAGTCGCCCCTTCCCACAAGCATCTCCCCCTGCTATCTCCTGGATCAATCCATGCGTCCCGGCTCCAACCTCATCCGCTCGCTCGTCTTCTGGGCCGGTCTGCTCGTGATCTTGTTCATCACCTGGGCCGCGTTTCATTCCCGCTACCGCTCTGCCAACCTGAGTTACATAGTCGGGCTAAACTCCAGGATCTCCATCACCAGCAGCGGCCAATGCATCCACGTGAACCACACCTCGATCCGAGGAGGCGGCTACACCGGAGGGGGCCGCCGGGGAAGCATCATGAGGGTGCCTCGACAACCGGAACCCGACGAATGGTTTTCTGCCGTCGATTACAGAAAGGAGTTCCGACCGGCCCCGAACCCGGAACTTGCGGCCCGGGGGGTTGGCTCCGAGAATGTCTTCGTCACCGTCCCC
>CBFGPU010000746.1:0-2092 GCA_965650715.1 uncultured Haloferula sp.
AAGATGTGGGACGACGAGCCGCCGGTGGATGTGACTCCGCCGAGATCGGAGTGGGATTGAGGAGTTCTGGAAGGAAGATAAGGTGGAACGCGGCAGCCCCGGGGGCGCAACCGGAGCGCACCGGAACCGGAGCAACGCGGAGATAGTCCGGAGGACAAATGGACCGCCACTCTTTCCTTCAACAAGCGGTCAAAGCCACTGGCCCGCAGAAGCCGTTCTGGATGCAGTCTGCTAAAAAGGCCTCATGGGAGCCTGCGTTTCCTCCCATCCTGATCAACAAGCACGTGCAGCTACAAGGGCTCCTTCTGCGGGCCAGTGTGGCTCCGCGCTCCCAGGGGCAGGATGTGTCGCTGCAGTCACCCGCTTCGGCGTTCTGGCGAGTCCTCAAAGCACGGCGCGGCTGCGGGCGACGAGGGGGCTGTCGGGGCAGGTGGAGCCTTTGAGCCAGTGGACGCTGGCGGCGAGGAAGCGGTTGCGGAAGGCCGGGGAGAGGCACTTGTAGTCCTCGATGATGGCGCTGCTGAACTTGTAGTCGTGGGAGTCCGTGCCCTTCATGTAGATGAGGCGCTGGGCGGCATCCGTGAACATCTTGGGATCGCCGCCGGCATCGAGGAAATCAAGCGTGCGACGCGCGGCACCGAGGCGGTTGTCGTCCAAGCCGGCGAAGATTTCATCGACAGCGGCATGGCCGCGGGACTCGCTGACGAGGGGCTCGAACGTGTCGATCTCGACACCGCCGGTGACGCCGGCATCCTCGCGGAAGAGCGGGAGGAAAGAGGCGTTCTGGAGCATCAGGAAGCGGCGCGTCTCGTCATCCGAGGCGTGGCGGAAGGCGTAGTGGAGCGCGTTCGTGGTGGTGCAGGCGTGGAGTGCGATGATCCCGGGCGCGCGCATGAGCAACTCGGCGGCGCATTGGAACATGGCGTCCCAGACGGGTTGCGGGCTGCAGCCGGAGTTGATGAGGGAGACGACCTTCGCGGAGGCTTCGTCCCAGGTGCCCGAGCGGAGGACGGCGAGCAATTCGGAGGCAGCACCGGAGCGGTTCTCGCCGCCATTCCAGGTGACGCGGAGTTCCCGGAGGCGCTCCGCGTTCTTGCGCCCCGGCCGGTCCGCGAGGGCGTCGCGCTCGGCGGGGTTGGTCCCTTCGCAGGCGAGGAGGGCGTAAGCGAGGGACCGGAGCACCGGCTCCGAGTGCTGCCAGCCGATCGTCTGGAGCAGACGCCAGCTATTCGCGACGTAGATCGCCTTGTGTCCGATGTCGCGGTAGTCACGGGCTCCATATCGGCAGAAGAGGTCGAAGGCATCCTGGGAACTCGAGCCGCGGGCGAGGCTGGCGGCAGCGCTGTCGGCGCAGGAGGTGTCCCAGGCGTCCATGCCTTGGCGGAAGGCCAGGACGGCGCGGTCGGCGGGCGGGACCGAAGGCTCATAAACCGCCTCCATCGTCCAGTCGCCTTCCTTCTTGTCTCGGGCTTGGGAAGACTTGAACTGGTCCACGGCCCAGAGGACGGGCAACCAGCGGTCGCAATCCGGGGAATTCTGGCTGGCCAGGTGGGCGGAATTGACGACGAGGACGGCGTGGAATTTGAAGCCGACGGGCCGCGGCTGGATGTTCCGGATGCCGGCGAGGAACGTGGCGGCAAGGACCTCGCGGAGGGTGGTGCCCTTGCGGATGCGCTGGCCGACTTCCTCGATCACGCGCTCCCGCGGGGTATCTTCGAGGAGGCGGACGAGCGACTCGATCTCCGGAAGGAAGCGGACGATGGAGGCATCGACGCCGGATTCGGCCGCGGAAACGGCGGGGAGGCGCGACAGGAACTCAAGAGCCCCCGTCCCCAGCAAGGCTCCCTGTGTGGCGGTGGCAAGGAAGCCCCGCCGTGTGAAATCGCTTCTCATCTCGAACTCCCCGACCCGACCGGGAAGTTCAGCACGCTTTTCCCCGGACGCAAGGAAGAGCTTGCGGAATTTCACGTAGGATTTGGTGGTTGTCAGTTCGGGTTGACTTTGCCCAATAGAACCACGGTGGAGGTCTCGTTTGTAAGCCGGGAAGAGCGGCTTGCCCGCTGCGTGGCGGGTGAGTTCTATCAATGCGACT
>CBFGPU010000747.1:0-2091 GCA_965650715.1 uncultured Haloferula sp.
GAAGAACGTCTGGATCGGCCGCATCTTCTTCATCTGGGGCAGCATCTTCAACCTGTTCGTCGTCTCGGTCTTCTGGTCCTTCATGACGGACGTGTTCCGGCCGAGGCAGAGCAAACGGCTTTTCGGGATGGTAGCCGTCGGGGGCAGCATCGGTGCGATCACGGGCTCCTCCATCACCTCTGCGCTCGCCGAACCCTTGGGGCCGGTGAATCTGCTCTTGGTCTCGGCGCTGCTACTCGAATTTGCCTGCCAGGCCTCCAGATCCCTCGAGCGGCATGAGGCCGCGCTCGCGCTGGCTGCGGATGAATCGGATCGGGCGGAGTCCGGCCAACCGAAGAGCAGCGGCGAAGACCTCATCGGCGGCGGCCTCTTCGATGGCATCAAGAGCGTGTTCGCAACGCCCTACCTCTTGGGCATCTCCGGGTTGATGCTGTTCTTCACCATCTCTTCGACCTTCATCTACTTCCAGCAGGCGGATATCGTCTCGCGGGTCTTCGCAAACGATCGAGTGGGGCGGACCGAGCTCTTCGCCAACCGGGACCTCGCGGTGAACGTGCTGACTTTGATCACGCAGATCTTCCTGACCGGGCGGATCGTCCGGTGGTTCGGGATCGGAATGGCCTTGGCATTCGTTCCCGCCCTCGGCGTGGTGGGATTCGCCCTTCTTGGTGCATGGCCGGGCCTCGCCGTGGTGCTCATCTTCGACATCCTGCGCCGGGCTGCCAACTTCGCGATCCAACGCCCCGCCCGGGAAGCACTCTACGCGGTCCTGCCCCGCGCGGACAAATACAAGGCGAAGAACTTCAACGACACCTTCGTCTATCGTGCCGGCGACCAAATCGGAGCCTGGACCTATCCTGCGATGGGCGCGCTCGGTCTCGGACTGTCCGGCTTGTCGTTCAGCATGATTCCCCTGTCGATCGCATGGCTTGCGCTCGCGCTGTGGCTCGGCCGCAAGTACCTGCGGTTTCACCGCGCGCCGGACGCTCCCAAGGAGACCGCCTAAAAGAAAGCCCGGCCGCACTCTCGCGCGACCGGGCTTTTGAATTCTTGCTTGGATCCGGCGATCAGGCGCTCTCGACGACCGCATCTTCCGTCTCGCGGACTTCCGGGACGAAGATCGGCTCGGGCTCTTCCACGGTGAACTCGATGTCCGAGTCGCGGTGGGTTTCGAAGCCGGAACCGGCCGGGATGAGGTGACCCATGATCACGTTCTCCTTGAATCCGGTGAGGTAGTCCACCTTGCCCAAGGTCGCCGCTTCCGTCAGCACGCGGGTGGTGTCCTGGAAGGACGCCGCCGAGATGAAGGAGTCGGTTTCCAGCGAGGCCTTGGTGATACCGAGCAGCACCGGTTCGGCTTCCGCCGGCTTGCCACCGCTGGCGACGATGCCGTCGTTGATGCGGTTGAAGGCCGAGCGGTCGATCTGGTCGCCCCAGAGGAGCTGATCGGCATCGCCGGGATCGGTGATCTTCACCTTGCGCAGCATCTGGCGGATGATGATCTCGATGTGCTTGTCGTTGATCTCCACGCCTTGGACGCGGTAGACCGACTGCACTTCGTTCACCAGGTGCTCCTGAAGTTCCTGAGCACCGCAAGCCTCGAGGAGGTCTTCCGGGGACACGGGGCCTTCGGTGATCTGGTCGCCGCGCTTCACGCGGTCACCATCCGTCACGATGATGTGACGGCCCATCGGGACGAGGTGCTCGACCTGCTCGCCGGAGTCGGAATCGGTGACGATGACCTTCTTCTTGCCGCGGACGGTGCCACCGAAGGAAACCTCGCCATCGATCTTCGCGATGACGCAGGCATCCTTCGGCTTGCGGGCTTCGAAGAGTTCGGCAACGCGCGGCAAACCACCGGTGATGTCCTTGGTGCGGGCCACCTTGCGCGGGGTCTTGGCAAGCTGCGTGCCGCCCGTGACCACTTCCCCTTCCTTCACGGAAAGGTGAGCGCCCACCGGGATCGAGTAGGAAGCGCGGACCTCCTTGGTCTTCTCGTCCACGATCACGACCTGCGGGTGGAGGTCCTCCTTGTGCTCGGTGACCACCATGACCTTCTTGCCGGTTTCCTTGTCGGTCTCGTTGGTAACG
>CBFGPU010000748.1:0-2091 GCA_965650715.1 uncultured Haloferula sp.
TGCATCGACGACCACGGTTGACAGGGTGAGGGGGCGGCGTTTCTGCTCGCCCGGTGAAGTCCCCGCATGCGATGCCAGACCCTGCGAATCCAAGGATCGTGGGAAGTTTCGGAAATGCGGAAAGCCTTGCCGCGGCAAGCATCCGGGAGCTTCGCGAGGCATGCGATCTGGTCGAGATCCGTCTCGATCTGTTGGAGGCCGGGGGCATCCTAACACGCACTCGGCCCTGGGCTCATCTGGAAGGCATGCCGTTACTCTTCACCGCCCGCCGGGGAGACGAGGGCGGGGCCGGAGACCTATCCGCCGCGCGCCGCACCGCAATGCTGCAGGAGGTGCTCGCGGAGGCGGCCTTGATCGACGTGGAGTGGGTCTCGGCCGGGGAGATGGCGGGGCTGTTGGAAAACGCCCGCGACCGGGACATCCCGTGGGTGGCCTCGTGGCACGACTTTGAAGGCCGGCCGGACACTTTCGCGGAGATCCCGGCGATGGCGGAAGCCGCTGCCGCAGCCGGTGCCGCCTGCTTCAAGGCCGCCGTGCGCCTGCACGGAATCGGGGATCTGGCTCGTCTCGGGGAATTGCAGGCCAGCACGCATCCCCTGCCCCTTTCCCTGATGGGAATGGGCCCACTCGCCCCCGTCTCCCGGCTGCTTTGCGCCCAGCACGGCAGCGTGCTGAACTACGGCTACCTCGGGAACGCGCCGACCGCTCCGGGCCAGTGGAGCGCGAAGATGCTGAAGGATGCCGTGGCAGCTTTAACACCGATCTAAGGCAGGACGGCGTGGAGAGTCCCTGCCGTAAGCTGCCCCAATGCGCCGGCCTTCACGCGACCACTTCCACCGGGGCCCCGGGGAGGGCGTCGAGGAAGAGCCGCCCGTAGCGCTTGGTGAGAATCCGGTTGTCCAGGATCGAGACGAGCCCTTGATCCTTGGCGGTGCGGATCAGGCGACCCACGCCCTGGCGCAGTTTCAGGATCGCCTCCGGCACGGAGTATTCCATGAAGGGGTTCGCCCCTTCCGCCTCCAAGGCCTCCAAGCGGGATTGCGTCAGCGGGTGGTCCGGCACGGCGAAGGGCAGCCGCGTGACGACCACGTTCGAGAGGGTCTCGCCCGGCACGTCCACTCCGGTCCAGAAGCTGTCCGTGCCGAAGAGGACACTGTGCACATCCTTCCGGAACTCCTCCACCATGCGGTGGCGCGGCATGCCATCGCCCTGCACCAGCAAGCGCCAGCCGCGATCCTCGAAGTGCCGCCGGAGTTTTTCCGCCGCGTCTTTCATCGTGCGGTAGCTGGTGAAGAGCACGAACGCCTTGCCCTCGCTGACTTCCACCGCGGCGCGGATCGCTTCCACCAGCGCCTTGCCATAGGCTGGAGCGGTCGGCTCGGGCATGTTCTTCCAGATGCGGATTTTCATCTGCTTTTGGAAATCGAAGGGGCTGCCGATGCACAGCGCGGGGACGTCATCCGCCCCGACGCGGCCGCGGAACCAACCAAGCTGCGGATCCCCCACCCCCAGCGTGGCGCTGGTCATGATGCAGGTTTTCCCCGGCGCGAAGAGCAGCGGACGGAGCTTGTCCGCCACGCGGATGGGCGCGGCGTGGAGTGAAAACAGGCTCTCATCGCGACCGGACCGCTCGATCCAGTGAACGCTGTCCTCGCCGCTCTGGTCGAGGAAGCAGCCGATCGCCCCGTGGGCCTCGCGAAGCTTGCGCGACGCATCCTGGAGCTCGGCACGGGTGGTCTCGCTTTCCACGTCCGCGGCCAGCGCGTCGATCTCGGTCCAGAGCCGGCGCAGGGGTTCGGCGGCGGAGTTCGGCACCAGTTCCGGCTGTCGCACGCGCCACTCCTTCGAGTACTCGCCGAAGCGCGCCGCACCACCCAGTTCGCCGAAAAAGTTATCGGCCGCCCGCAAGGCGTCCTCCACCGCAAGCAGCGCGGAGGACTTCCGGAAGGAGCGCAACAACCCCTTGCGGGTACGAGGATTGTAGAGCCGCTGGAGATCGAAGCGCATCCCCGCCTGGCTGACCCGCAGACCGAGTTGGACCGCCGCGACCTACTCCAGGGTGTGGGCCTCGTCGAGGATCACGAAGTCGTT
>CBFGPU010000749.1:0-2087 GCA_965650715.1 uncultured Haloferula sp.
GCGGCGATTGGCTGAGGGCCTCCGTCAGGATGTTCGTCTCGATCACCGTCGGGATCAGCACTCCGCCGGTGGACGGCGCAACGGTGGTGAGCGCCTTGTAGGCATCGGGGGAACAGGCTCGCTGGTCGAATCCGCCGCGGGCGAATTCCAGGAAGTTGTCCATGTATTCGTCCGTCGCCGTCGGCAGCTTGGAACGGTCGGACAGGCCGAGCTTGTCGGCGGTCTCGTCGTCGCAGGCCTCGGAAAGGTTCAGGGCCTTGAGCGCGGCGCGATCGGTGGCGATCGCCTGGTTGAGGACGTTGATCGAGGTGCCGAGCTTGACGTGCTTCTCGGTTTCCTCGGCGGTGAACGGACGGTCCTTGCCGCCCTCGCCTGTGCCCTTGGTGGCGTTGACCAGCTTCTCGTAGTCGGCGAGCAGCGGGGTCAGGCCGTTCTTGTGGTTTTCAATCGAGCGGAGGATGTCGTTGCGATCCATGCGCCCCACCATCCCCTAGTCCCCCGCTCTAACGGAACCCGCTCAAGCCTTCATTCGCCCCGTTCACCCCGTGGCTGTGGCCCCAGCCGCAGATCAAATCCGCTCCCTCGTCACCTCTGCGCCGGTGTCTCCGCCTTGATGTCCACATAGGCCCCGCCGCTACCCTCGACCTCGGCCCATCCCTTGATCGCCCACACGGTTTCCGACAAGCCGTTCCGCGCGGGCTCGACCAGACGATCGCCTTCCCGGTACCAACCGACGAAAGGCCGGGACCGGACCCGGAACACGATCCGGCGGCCCTCGGTCTCCCGATCGGCCGCGATCTCTTCCGACTTCTCCACCTGTGCCCGCTCACCCATCCGCCGCGCGAAACAAGCTCCCACCCGCGTCCACGCTTCCAACGGCTGGCCGAGCGCGTCCGTATCCTCCGAGCGTCGCTCGATCCGGATCGGATGCTTCATCAGTCCTGGGTTCATACGTGGCTATGGCTTCCAGCCGCAGGGCTGTTCAGATCAAAGGGTGTCCTCTTCCTCCTCACTACCTCGCGCCTCCAACCTCAACGCCGCGGCATGCTCCCGCAAGGCCTCCGCGTGATCCCGGAAGGAATCGATCAGTTCCCGAACGAGATCCTTGAGTTCAGAGTCCATGGGCGGCTTTGATTGAAGCGATGAAATCGGAGGCGGCGTTCACGTCATCCAGCGTCCCTCGGGACCGCGAGGTGCCTGCCTCGCTTGGAGGGTCGGGCTCGTCCTCTGGTTTCTGGTCTCTGATCTCTGGTCGCTTCCCCAACAGCATCGCCGCCTCCGGAAGCCCTTCGAAGTCACCCGGCACCCACAGGGCCGAGGCCACGCTCGCGTCCACCTTGTGCATGGCGAAGCCTGCGGTAACCGCTTCGTCCGCCGAATACCAGGTCTCCGCGTCCATCGCGGTCCCGAGCGCATCGCGGTCGAGCCGGGTCCGGGCCTCGTAGGTGTTGAGGATGGCATCGCGGATCTTGTCGAGGATCTCGGCTTGCTTGCGCATGACCGTCGCGTCGCCCCAGGCGATGACGCTCGGGTTGTGGATCATCACCATGCCGTTCTCGGCGATGTTGATGGTGTCGCCGGCCAGCGCGATCACCGAGGCGATCGAGGCGGCGAGACCGTCGATGTGGACGATCACGTCGGCATCGTGATCGGCGAGCAGGTTGTAGATCGTGACCCCTTCGAAGACCGAGCCTCCGGGGGAGTTGATGTGGAGGTGGATTTCCTCCGCATCGGTCTGCGCCAGCATCCGCTGGAAGCTCCGCGCGTCGTTGCCGGTCCAGTAGGAGACGGCATCGTAGAGATACATCGTCGCGGCCTTCTTCTTTTTCCCGCCGGCGATGTTTGTGATCTCCGGCAGCACGTTGTCGGGCCGCTTGGCCTTCATTGCGGACGTCAGCTTGCGCTGGTCGAGGGCGGCGAAGATGTCCTCGTGAGGAATCAATACAGGTCGTTTCATGGCTTGGCGTCTTTCGGCTTCTTCGGCTGTTCCCCCTCGCTACCCGCTCCTTGCTCCTGGCTACCCAGCATCTCCAGCGGCACGTGATTGGAGGAAAAGATCAGCACGTCGCCGCCGGGCAAGGGCGGAC
>CBFGPU010000750.1:0-2083 GCA_965650715.1 uncultured Haloferula sp.
AATCTGGTTCTCACCGACCTGCAAGGCAACATCATCAAGTCCAGCTACGAAGGGAAGGACTACAAGGGTCCCAACGTGGTGATGGATCACCTTGGAACGCTCCTGAAGGAGAAATAGCCGCTTTCACGCCTTTCACGCCAACATGTCCGCATCGATCCTCGAAGAAAACGTCGCTTCCCACGAGACGCCCGGCTCGAAGTTCTTTCCCGCTTTCCTGCCGACGCCGGCATTGGAAGCGGAGGCCGACAAGCGTCTGGCCCAGTTCCCCGAGGATCAGAAGCGGTCCGCGGTCCTGCCGCTGCTCCACTTCATCCAGCACCACCACGGCTTCATCTCCGCGGAGGCGATCGAGTGGGTGGCGGCGCGTCTCGCCATCGCGCCGATCAAGGTGCTGGAAGTGGTGACTTTCTACCCCGGCTTCCGGCAATCGGCGCCCGGCAAATTCCACATCCGCGTGTGCCGCACGCTCTCCTGCGCGATGGGCGGCTCGCACGAGCTGATGGACAAGCTGTGCGAGCTCACCGGCATCGACCGCTCCGCTTCCGATTCGCACCATCACCCCGTGACCGTTTCGCCCTGCGGGAAATGGTCGGTGGAATTCGCCGAGTGCCTCGCTTCCTGCGGCACCGCGCCGGTGTGCCTGGTGAACGACGATTTCCACGAAGGCGTGGCCGCGGAGAAGGCCGCGGACCTGCTCGCCAAGTATCCGGACTGAGGATCGAACGCCGCCATTCCCGCTCTTCCGAAGACCCCTTTCCGATCGTAGCCCGATGATCACCTACAAAGCCGGCAAGCAGCCCGACTCCCGCGAGTACCGACTCATCTTCAAGAATGTCGATCGCGAGGGATGGGACCCGTCGATCGATTGCTACCTGCGCGACGGCGGTTACGAAGACCTGAAAAAGGCGATGGGCATGGAGCCCAAGGCGATCACCGAGGAAGTGAAAAAGTCCGGCCTGCGCGGTCGTGGCGGTGCCGGGTTCCCGACCGGCCTGAAGTGGACCTTCATTCCGCCGAACAATACCAAGCCGGTCTATCTGATCTGCAATTGCGACGAGTCCGAGCCGGGCACCTTCAAGGACCGCTACATCGTCCACCAGGACCCGCATCAGCTCATCGAGGGCATGGTGATCTCCTGCTTCGCCGTGAACGCGAAGGTGGCCTACATCTATATCCGCGAGGAATTCCCCGAGGCGGCGGTCATCCTTGAAAACGCCATCGAGGAAGCGCGGCAGAAGAACTTCGTCGGCAAGAACGTACTCGGCTCCGGCTTCGACGTGGAAATCTACGTGCACCGCGGTGCCGCCGCCTACATTTGCGGCGAGGAGACCGGCCTGATCGAATCTCTGGAAGGCAAGCGCGCCTATCCGCGGATCAAGCCGCCCTACTTCCCCGCCGCGCTCGGGCTCTACATGTGCCCGACGATCGTCAACAACGTCGAGTCGCTCTGCCATGTGAAGCACATCGTGCGGATGAGCGGCGAGGAATATGCGAAGCTCGGCGTGAAGAACAACACCGGCACCCGCATCCTCTGCGTCTCCGGCGACGTGAAGAAGCCCGGCTACTTCGAAGTCGAGGTCGGCAAGGTGACCATGCGCGAGTTGCTCTACGACATGTGCGGCGGCCCGAAGGACGGCCGCGAGTTCAAGGCCGTGATCCCCGGCGGTTCCTCCGCGAAGATCCTGCGCTGCGACGAGAAGTTCAACCTGAAGAACCCGGACGGTACCACGCGGGAGCTGGACTTCTGGGACATCCCGATGGACTTCGATTCGCTCGCCGCCTGCGGCTCCATGGCGGGTTCCGGCGGGGTCATCGTCATGGACAACACCCGCAAGATGTCGTGGGTGCTGAACAACCTGAACACCTTCTACGCCCACGAATCCTGCGGCCAGTGCACGCCCTGCCGCGAGGGCTCGATGTGGATGAAGAAGATCTCGGACCGCATCGTCGCGGGCGAAGCCTCGCCGAAAGATGTGGAAACGCTGGAGAGCGTGGCCTACCAGATCGACGGTCGCACCATCTGCGCCTTTGGCGAAGCGTCATCGTGGCCCGTGGAGGCGATCATCGCGAAGTTCCGCGAAGA
>CBFGPU010000751.1:0-2081 GCA_965650715.1 uncultured Haloferula sp.
GCGATCTTCACGGCGGACGACAAAGCCGGAGGGGCGGAAGGGCCGGAGGCCGGCGATGGTGCGGATTTCGAGGGAGGGGTCGATGGTTGCCGGGGTCAGGGCGCTGCCTTCGAGGTCCGCGCGGGGCGGGGAAGCAGGTTCGGGGGTGGCCCGCGTGGGCGCTTCCTCACGACGGCATCCGGTGGCGGCGGCAAGGCTGCAGAGGGCGAGGGAAAGCGAGCGTCGGCGGTTCATGCGGGTGACATTACGCCGGTCCGGGGGGCCGGCCTTCGTTTTTCCTGCCTCTATCGCCGCTTGCCCCGTCCGCGCCCGCCCTTCATGCTGGCCCCGCGCCGCCCCATGAAAGTCAGCCCCTACAAGCGCTTGGAGAAAGCCTTCAAACGCGCTTACCTCAAGCCTCTTACGCTCATCCGCTACGGCACCCTCAGGCCGGAGCGGGCGAAACTCCATGGCAGCGACCACTGGATCTATATCGATGCCGGCGATCCCTGCGCGCGGAAAAAGGTCGTGGAGGAGCCCTTGCGCGGCAAGGTGTCCGACAATCTCGTCTTCTGGCGCGATTTCAACCGCCACCTGAAGCCCGACCTGATCGTTGATGTGGGGTTGAACTACGGCGAATGCATGTTCGGCACGGACTACGCGGAGGGAACCCTGCTATACGGCTTCGAGGCGAATCCGCGGCTCATCCCGCATCTGGAGAAGAGCAAGGCGGAGCACCCCGCCGGTCTGCGGATGACGATCACCAACTGCCTCGTATCCGACCAGGCCGCCGAGGATATCCCTTTCTTCGTCAATCCTGACTGGAGCGGCAGCTCCTCCGCGGTGCGGGAAATGAACACCCGTCCGCAGACGCTCGAGTTCAAGCTTGAGGCCCGGACCATCGATTCCATTGTCCCGCTCGACGAGGCGCGGGGAAAAACCTTGCTCTTCAAGATGGACATCGAGGGCTACGAGTCGAAGGCGCTCAAGGGC
The DNA here is from genome assembly GCA_965650715.1 of uncultured Haloferula sp. Lineage (GTDB taxonomy): Bacteria > Verrucomicrobiota > Verrucomicrobiia > Verrucomicrobiales > Akkermansiaceae > Haloferula. The sequence continues at coordinate 973 of CBFGPU010000751.1, forward strand.
TTCGTCGAGACGCTCGCGTCGGTGGGCCGTTCGGTCGGGTTCATCGAATTCGATGCCCAGTACATCCGCTGGGCGGGGGAATCGCCGGAAGATTACCTGAACTGGCTCCAGCGCCGCTTTGACACCTACCGCGTTGGCAACATCGGCGCGAAGAAGCTGCGCAAGGTGGAGTCCTTCGCCGATTTGCCGAAGCTGCATGGGGACGCCCAGCGGGTTCACACCGATCTTGTCCTCGTCGGCAAACAGACCCCGGGAGGCTGGCTGGCCCCGGAATGGAGCATCGCGCAATAACGACCGTTTCGCAGCGTGATTCCTGAATTGCCCGAGTCCACCCTGGCGGAAGTCGTGTCGCTGGCCGACGACCTCGACGCCCTCATCACCCGCAAGCCCCGCACCACCGCCACGCCCTACGACGGACGGCGGCGAGCGCTGCTTTCAAAGCACTTGGGCCGCGAGGTGCCACTGCCGATCGAGCCGCTGACTTGCATCGGCGATAGCAACACGATGTTCTTCGCGGGTGCGGAGCGGTTGCGCTTCATCCGCTACCGCCGCAGCGCTTTCTGGAAGCCGCATTGGATCAATCGCGGGCTCGACCTGTTGCCCTGTTTCCGGGTCTTCCATGTCGGCCCGGCCACGGCATGGAAGGCGGGGGATCTTGGTTCGTCCACCCGCTCGCGCGAGAAGATCGAGATCCTGCTGAAGAAGGATCTGAAGCCCGGCTCGAAGCTGCTGCTTTCCTTCGGCGAGATCGACTGCCGCATCCACATGGCGAAGGCCGTCCAAGCAGGGGGCAAGATCGAGGACGTGGTGGAGAAAACCGCGGCGAAGTTCGTGAAGCTGCCCGCGGAGATCGCTGCCCGCGGCTTCCGCCCCGCGGTGTGGGGTCCGCCCCAGATCATCCCGAAGGACGAGAAGCTCTCCAGCCCGACCTTCCCCTTCATCGGTTCCTACGAATTGCGCCGCGATATCACCTACGCCTATGTAGAGCGCCTGAAGTTCCACTGCGCGGAGCATGGGATTCCCTTCCTCAGCATCGCTGGCCTCTATCATCCGCGCATGGAGAAGGCGGAACGGGCGCTCTTCCACGACGGTACCCACCTTTCGCAGCG
>CBFGPU010000752.1:0-2081 GCA_965650715.1 uncultured Haloferula sp.
AATTGGTTATTTCCCTTCCGGATCCACAGTCCGCTCGAGCCGCCGCCGTCCAGATTGAGGACAGTCCGGAGGGGGAAGTGAGGAAAGACGCCGGGCTGCGCGAGCGCCCTTGCCAAACCATCGAGGGTGGCCCCCGGTACATAGGCGATCCCCCACCGGGTGCCGCCGTCGGTCATCACAATAGTACGTCGGGCGAACTTTTTCGCATCGAGGCCGCTCACCGGTGCGCCGTGTTCGAGCAGGAAGGGCCCGGCCTGCAGGAGGTTCGGGGCCCGCGGGTGCTCCAGGTCGAAGCCCTTCGACCGGGCCACGCCATTCCGCTGGCCATCCGACCAGACCACGCCGCTGGTCAGGCTGCCGTTCAGTGCGGGCGATCCGACTCGCTTGCCGCCGGCGATCATCAGTCCGAGAGGCTCTCCTCCAGGGTGGAAGAAGCCGCCATTCACACCGGCCGTGGCCCCGATTGAGGCGCAAGCGGTGCCGAGATCCTCGCTGGCTTGCACGGCGATTCCGCCTTGGTCGATCACCCGGAAGGCCTCGTCCCGCGAATTGAAAACATAGGCGTGAGCCGTTGTCGGTCGTCCGCCGGGACCGGTCACGAGTTCGAAGCGCTGGTGTTCTCCGCCGAGCGCCGGAATCGCAAGGGTCAGGATGGTGAGGATCAATCGCATTGGGGGACTCAGTTGCGGGGGACCAGCACGAGGAAGTTTCGCACCGGTTTATTCCAGAGGGGACGCTCGTGAAGGGGGCCGCCTTGCACTCCGGATGAAATCCACAGGTCGGAGGAGCGCCCGCCATCGAGGTTCAGGGCGCTCTTGATCTTCACGCCGGCGATCTCCGCTCCGGCGAGAGCGGTGGCTAGTTCCCCGAGGGAACAGGCACCGGTCCGTCCGAGGATCCATCCCGAGTCTCCGTCCCAGGCGATGAAACTCCGGGCGCTCGAGCTTTTGGCGCTCAGACCGCCGATGGCGCGACCGCCTTCCACGAGGAAGGGGCCGGCTTGGAGAATCTCGGCAGAATCGCCGGCGTGTTCGCGGCGGACAAGGGCCGAGGTGTTTCCGCCGGCGAACAGCCCAGCTCCCAAGGAGGAGGCGCGATTGAGGCCGCCGGTCTTCTTGCCGCCGGACACCACGAGGCCGAGGGGCTTGCCCTCCGGAGTGAAGAACCCGCCATTGATGGCGGCGATCCCGCGATGGGCCTTCGCGGCTTCGGAGGCATCGGCCCACTTCGAGCCGGGTCCGCCTTCCTGATCGGCCACCGCGATGCGGTGCGAGCGGCTGTCGTAGCTGATGCCGCTGATGGAGACGCTGCCGACGGACATCCGGAAGGCGAGGGGAGTGCGGCGGGGTTGTTCCGGGGTGGCTGTGGCTGCCGGGAGTTCCGCGGGCTTTTGCGGCGGGGCGGAGGATGAGGCTGCGATGGGGATTTGTTCGACGGGTGACGGGTGCTTTCCGACGGTGCAGGAAGCCAAGGTGAGAAGAAGGGCGGCGGCGGGCAAGCGAAGCACGCGCGGAGGGAACACGAGGAGGTTGCCGTTAGCAACCGCTCAAGGGGAGGCGTTTTGGAAAGATCGGCGCGGCGGGCCGCTGCGCCCTACAAGGCGGGTTTTCTCGCGACGGCGAGGAGGGTCTGGAAGTGGGGCGGGTCGGGTTCGCGGTCCACCACCGCGGTTTCGATGTCGGTGAAGCCCGCCTGCTCGAGCATCGCGGCCAATTCGCCCTCGCCGAAACCGAGCCAGACATCGGCATAGAGTTCTCGGGCTTCTTCGAAAGTGTGCTGGAGAAGGTCGAGAACGACCAGGCGGCCGTCGGGCCTGATGATGCGGAAGGCCTCGCCCAAGGCTTTCTGTGGGCTGCCGGCGTGGTGGAGCGCTTGGCTGAGGAAGGCGAGATCGACGCTGGCGTCCTCAAGGGGAGGTTCCTCAATGTCGCCCAAGCGGTATTCGAGGTTCGGCAGGTCGTGGCGGGCGGCGAGTTCGCGACCGAACTCCACCATCTTCGGCGAGAGATCGACGGCGATCACGCGTTCGGCCTGGCGGGCGAGCATCTGGGCGAGGGTGCCTTCCCCCGCGCCGAGGTCGG
>CBFGPU010000753.1:0-2079 GCA_965650715.1 uncultured Haloferula sp.
CCGAGCGCGAGCAGGGCATCACCATCGACGTGGCCTACCGCTACTTCGCCACGCCGAAGCGCAAGTTCATCATCGCCGACACGCCGGGCCACATCCAGTACACCCGGAACATGGTGACCGGTGCCTCGACCGCGAATCTCGCGATCATCCTCGTGGATGCGCGCAAGGGCGTGATCGAGCAGACCAAGCGCCACAGCTTCATCGCGAACCTGCTGCGCATCCAGCACGTGGTGGTCGCGGTGAACAAGATGGACCTCGTGGACTATTCCGAGGAGGTCTACAACCAGATCATCAAGGACTATCAGGAGTTCGCCTCGCGCCTCGACAACATCGTCGATATCACCCCGATCCCGATCTCCGCGCTGAACGGCGACAACGTGGTGGACAAGTCGGAGAACATGCCGTGGTTCCAGGGCCCCTCGCTCCTCTACCATCTGGAGCACGTCTATGTCGGCGGCGAGGAGAACCACGTGGACGCGCGCTTCCCGGTGCAGTGGGTGATCCGCCCGCAGAGCGACGAGTGGCACGACTTCCGCGGCTACGCGGGCCGCGTGGCCGGCGGGGTCTTCAAGCCGGGCGATGAAATTTCCGTGCTTCCTTCCGGCTTCACCAGCCGGGTGAAGGCGATCCACACTGCCGATGGCCATCTGGACGAGGCCTTCGCGCCGCAGAGCGTGACGCTCACGTTGACCGACGAGATCGACATCTCGCGCGGCGACATGATCGTGAAGAAGAACAATCCGCCGAAGAGCTCGCAGGATATCGAGGCGATGATCTGTTGGTTCTCCAGCAGGCCGATGGCGTCGCGGGCGAAGCTTATCCTCCGGCACACCTCGCGCGAGATGCAGGCGATCGTCAGCGAGGTGAAGTACCTCGTGGACATCAACACCCTCCACAAGATCGAGGGAGCGGGCACCTTCACGATGAACGATATCGGCCGCATCACGCTGCGTACCGCGCAGCCGGTGATCCACGACTCTTATCGCCGCAACCGCCAGACCGGTTCGTTCATCCTCGTCGATCCCGGCTCGAACGAGACGGTGGCGGCGGGCATGATCATCTGACGAACGGTTTCGCTTCGCCTCCGGCCCCGCGGGGTCTTCCAAGCCATGTTCCTTTCCCGCCTTGCGCAAAGCTGGATCAAGGGCATCGCCTATCGCTGCGGCTTCAGCCTGCGGCGGTTGAGGACGGCGACGCGGCTTCAGCATGGCGGCGGAGACTTCACGGGCAAGGTGCGGCCGCTGCTGCACAAGGCCGATCCCTACGCGGGGTTCGATTGGCAGGCGTACCCGGCGGACGCCACGGGCTGGGGCTCGGATTCCCCGGCTTTCGGTGAACTCGTGGAGGCGATCAAGCCGCGCCGCATTATTGAGGTGGGCACTTGGAAAGGTGGTTCGGCCCTCACGCTTGCCGGACACGTCGCCCGGCTGGGCTTGGGTACGGAAATCGTCTGCGTGGACACCTGGCTTGGTGCCTTGGAGATGTGGACGGATCTCGGGGATCCGGAGCGTCATGGTTCGTTGGGCCTGAAGCACGGCTATCCGACGCTCTACTATCAATTCCTGGCGAACGTGTGCCGTGCCGGGCAGCAGGAGACGATCACGCCGTTCCCCGTTCCCTCGGTCACCGCCGCGCAGTGGTTCGCGCTGAAGGATATCCGCGCCGACCTGATCTACATCGACGGCAGCCACGAGGAGGAGGACGTGTACCAGGATTTGCTTTCCTACTGGGATCTGGTGCGACCGGGCGGGGTGCTCTTCGGGGACGATTGGTCTTGGGACGGTGTGCGTCTCGCGGTGCAGCGTTTCGCCCGCGAGAACGGGCTGGCCATCACGCACCGGCACGACAAATGGGAGCTGAAGCGTCCCGCATGATCCGCCGCCATGCTCGTCTTCGTCCACATCCCGAAAACGGCTGGCACCACGCTCCACAAGGTCATCTCGCACCAGTATCCGGCGCGAGAGATCCTGATCCGGCATGATGCGGATGGACCGCTTGCGGAAGCGATTCCCCCGGGGCGGGGCGAGCTGCCAGCGGTGGTAATGGGGCACCTGAGCGTGGGACTCCATCGCTACCAGG
>CBFGPU010000754.1:0-2078 GCA_965650715.1 uncultured Haloferula sp.
TCAGCTGTTCCCACGCCGCCTCGGACCACTTGAGCGGCCCTTGGAGCTTTTTTCGGAAGCGATCGAGCCGCTTCTCGGCGTCTTGGGTGAGCTGCGCCGGCAGCGTGCCCAGCTCCACCGCGGCGGCTTCCGCGCGTTCCGTCTTGTGGCAGATCATCGCGAGGTCGTTCCCGGCCTCGATCGCGGCGACGACATCGCTGTTCCCGTGGTAGCGGTCGGCGATCGCCCCCATGTCGAGGTCGTCGGTGAGGACCAGGTGCTTGTCGAAGCCGAGTTGGTCGCGCAGGAAGCCGGTCACGATGCGCTTCGACAGCGAGGCCGGCCGATCCGGGTCGATCGCGGGGAAGAGCACGTGCGCCAGCATCACGCCGTCCAACTCGGGCATCAGCGCGGTGTAGGGGATCACATCCTCCTTGAGGAGATCGGCAATCGTGGCATCGCTGGACGGCAGATCGAAGTGGGGATCGGAGAGCGCTCGCCCACAGGCCGGGAAGTGCTTCGCGCAGGAGAGGATGCCGCGCTTGCGCATCCAGCGGTTCCAACTCCCCGCGTGGTCGATCACGCGCTGCGGGTCGCGGCCCCAGCAGCGGCCGCGCAAGGCGTTCTGGAGGCCCGGGTGATGGTCGAGATCGAGCACCGGCGCGAAATCGAGGTTGAAGCCCAGCAACCGGAGCTGGTCGCCGGTCAGCACCCCGCCGCGGGCGCTGAGGTTCACCTCTCCTTTCGCGGCGAAGGCATTCGCGGAGGGCAGGGCGGGTGCGATGTCCTTCGTGCGGGTGACCCGGCCGCCTTCCTGGTCGATGGCCAGGATCGGCTCGTCGCGGGTCAGTTCGCGCAGGTCGTCGGTCAGCTTGCGGGTCTGCGCGGCACCCGTGATGTTCCGGCCGAAGAGGATGAACCCCGCCGGCTGGAGCTTGCGGAAGAGCGCCGCCTCGTCCGGGGCCAGTTCCGGACCGCGGACGCCGAGAAGGAGCAGGTGACCGTTCACGGGGGGAGAATGACCATCGGCAGATGGGGAGCAAACGGGAAACGTCAAATGAACCGCCAGAGGATGATTGGCATCCGGTACTGGACATGTTGGAATGTCTTCCACATGGACAACCCTTACGCCACCCCGTCCGCCCCTCCCCTGCCCGCCACGGCCACCGATGACATCGCCCGCGCGCTTCAGGGCCTCCAATATCCGTTGCGGCTCTCCTTCAAGATCCTCGCGTTCGCCAGTCAGGCCACCATGACGGATGCCACCGGCCGCACGGTGCTCTACACCAAGCAGAAGATCCTGAAGTTCCGCGAGCACGTGGAGATCTTCACGGATGCCACCCGCACGGTCCGCCTGGCGGACATCCGCGCGAACAAGATCATCGACTGGTCCGCCCGCTACACCGCCACCGACGGTAACGGCCGCGAGATCGGCAGCGTCGGACGCCGCGGCTGGCGCTCGATGTGGCGTGCGCACTACGAGGCCTTCAACCCCGGTGACAACACGCCCGACTTCTCGATCCGCGAGGAAAACGCCGGCGCGAAGGTGGCCGACGCCTTCCTCAGCGAAATTCCGATCGTCGGGTTGCTCAGCGGTTATCTCTTCCACCCCCGCTATCTCGCGACCCGTAGCGACGGCACGCCGGCGATGCGGCTGACGAAAGAAGCCGCGTTCTTCGAAGGGCGCTTCCGCATCGACAAGCTCGGCGAGCTGAGCCCGAGGGAGGAAATGAATCTCCTCCTCTCGTACTTGATGCTGGTGCTGCTGGAGCGGCGGAGAGGATAGAGGTGTCGGCGCTTCCTGTGGCTCGCGCATCCGGCGGCAGCGCTAAGGAGAGGGGACACTCTTGTCCCCGCTCGGCACCCTCACCCCGCCGACAGGAGTGTCGTCGCTCCTTATCCCACCGCCTCACTGCTGCCTCTGCTGCCGTTCCTGCATCCGCCGCTGGAGCCGCTCCTGCACGTTCTGCGGCAGCGTCGCGTTGTTGATCCAATTGGACGCGGCGTCGAAGTCGCGGCGCAGCCAGCCATCGAGCATGCGGCTATACATCCGCTCCTGCTCGCGGGGGTCGGTGATCTTGCCGATGTAACTCGCCGCG
>CBFGPU010000755.1:0-2075 GCA_965650715.1 uncultured Haloferula sp.
GTGGCTACCCGCCTTGAAGTGGTTGAAGCCGTTGGTGTAGGTCGAGCCGCTGGTGGTGCTGGTGGCGTGAGAGTAGATGCCGCCGAAGAGGAAGTTCGCCTGGCGGATCACGTTGGTGTCCGAGCTGATCTGGAACTCCGGAGTGATCAGGCCGTTTGCCGCGAGGGTGCCGGGGAACTGGTAATCGGGCTCGAAGAAGTTGAAGACGGTGGGCGCGCGGAGCGGAGTCTGGCCGAGGTCGGTATCGGTGCTGCTCACGTTCCAATCCGAGTAGCCGGAAATCGCGATGTCGGAGGCCGTGCCCCCGCGGTCGAGGACGGGCGTGACGGCGGCGGCATGGAAGGTGCCCAATCGGCCGGTGAGGGTGGAGACAACGCCGCTGTCCGGAGTGAGGGTGAAGCGGCGCGGCTCGGTTTCGGAGATCGATTCGATCGTGTAGAGGCCGTCTGGCGGCCATGTCGTTTGGCCGGAGACCGGCTCGAAGGTCATGTGGAGCTTGTTGCCCACGGATTGCTCCGGAAGCGTGCCGCAGGTGATGGTGAGCGTGGTGACCCCGGCGGTATGGTTCTGGGAGTAGCTGCCGCGCAACCAGGCGACATCGCAGTCACCGGAACGGGTCGCGGCATCCGGAGCGGTGATGGTGAAGGTCGAACTCGTGGGCGTGGTGACGATCGGATAGACGCCACCGGTCACGATCCCGCCGCCTCCGCTGCGGAAGCGGAGGTATACCGACTGGCCGGGATCGTAGTCGTAGGTCGAGGGAGTGGTGACGGTGATCACGTTTCCTGCCTGTGCCCAGGTGGCGCGATGAATGTCGCGGGTGCGCACCGTGAAGCTGGTTGCGGTGGGCGGGATCGCCGAGCTCACGGAGTAGTCGCCATCCGTGCTCTTCGCGGAAGGTCCGGAGAAGCCGAGAAGCACCTTCTGGGCATTGGCGAGGCGATGCACGGTGGGGGCCGTATTGATGGTGATGAGTCCGCCGTCCTGGGTGTAGAGGCCGGCGAAGTTGTTGGCGGGCTTGAAGGCGCGGACGAACTGCGTCACGCGCACGACGGGTTCACGCTGCTTGCCGTAGCCCGGTGCCGCCGCGGCGACCAGCGAGCGGGCCTCGTAGTCCAGCAGGATCGCCTTGATCACGGCCTTCATGTCGCCGCGGACGCCGGAGCCGTTGTCATTGAACTTGCTGACGACCCGGTAGATATAACCGCGGCTGGGCGTGGAGGTGACGAGCCGCTGGATCAACTGCCTGCACAGGAAGGGCCCCATGTTCGGGTGGTTGAAGAGCTGGTCGTGGACCTCATCCAACTCCTCGCGGGCCAAGCCTTGAAAAGTCGGGTCGGCAAGTGCGGCGGCATTCGGAGTGGCGTAGGGGTCGAGCGGCGTGCCATTCACGACCGGCAGGCCGGGCAGGACGATGTTGTTGAGGAGGCGCTTCCTGCCGGTGAAGTGGCGCGCAGGGACCTCGCGCATCGGCTCGATCCAATTCGAGGAACCGCTGAAGGAGGTTTTGTAGTCGCCGGTGTAGCCGTAATCCCAGCCGGTGAAGACGTGGGCGAAGCCGATGATCTCTTCCTGCCCATAGACCGGGATGGGCAAGCCGTGCGAATTCAGGATCAGCGAGCCGTCCGGATGCATGCGGTTCAGGCCGAGCGAAAAGAGCTGCAGGATTTCGCGGGCGTAATTCTCGTTCGGGATACGGCCGGCGGTCAGGCTCGGCTTGTCATTGCGCAGCATGTCCAGATAGCGGCCCATGGCGGGATGCAGCGTGACCGCTTCGAGCAGGTCGCGGGCATTGCCGAAGGAGTGATCGAGGAGCATGTCGTAATAGTCGGAGAGCGCGTTCGCGCGGTCATCGAGCGGACCGTTCTCGGACACGACCATGATCTCGCTGAGGGCGAAGGCCACGCGCTGGCGGAGCTGGTCGTCGGCTTCGATGGAGTTCTTCCACCAGGAGTTGAAGGTGAGGGAGCCGGGGTAGGTCGAACTGTTCGGATCGGTGACCGTGCGGTATTTCTCCACGTAGGGGAGGTGCTTGGTCACTGGCTTCGCGAACTCGGCCTCGATCCAAGCCTCGA
>CBFGPU010000756.1:0-2074 GCA_965650715.1 uncultured Haloferula sp.
CGGCGCGAAGATCGTGTTCGTGACCCCGGCGATCTTCCAGCCGGACCAGCCGGAGAAGGATACGGCGCGCTACGATGCGGTGCTGGATGCGCAGGCGGCATGGCTCGCGGGGCAGCGAGCAGAGGGTTGGGAGGTGGTCGATATCCGGCCGGAATTGCGCCAGCAGGTGAAGGCGCTAAAGAAGAAACAGCCCGACCTGCTCTTTTCGCCCGATGGCGTGCATCCCGGCGATGAGGGCCACAAGGCGATGGGAGATACGATTGCAAAGGGACTCTGGCCGGTGTTGGGCCTGAAGGGCGAGCCGCGACTGGCGACGCCGGAGAGCTATGCGTTGCTGAAGAAGCATGCCGACCTGCTGCGCGACGCGTATCTGACCGAGACAAAACACACGCGGCCGGGGCTGCCTGCGGGCAAGCCGCTGCCGGAGGCGATCGCCGAGTCGGACAAGCTGCTGGCGATTGGCAAGACGGTGGCGACGGCGAAGAGGTCGGAGTGGAACGGTCATCCGATGCTGGAGTTCGCGGTGGACGGGCGTCCGGCGCTGCTGGTGATGCCCAAGCAGGGGATGCGACCGAGGAATCCGTGGATCTGGCGGACGGAGTTCTTCGGCCATGAACCGCAGGCGGACATCGCGCTGCTGAACCGGGGATTCGCCGTGGCCTACATCGACATGCAGGACATGTACGGATCGCCGCGGGCGATGGGGCACATGGATGCTTTCCACGGGTACCTTCGTGCCGCGCACGATGTCTCGCCGAGGGTCGTGCTGGAAGGATTTAGCCGCGGCGGGCTCTTCGCGTTCAACTGGGCCGAGCGGCACCCGGAGCGGGTGGCGGGAATGTATGTCGATGCGCCGGTGTGCGACATCAAGAGCTGGCCGGGTGGCAAGGGAGCGGGCCCGGGGAATGCGGGGGATTGGGAGAAGCTGCTGAAGGTTTACGGCATGACGGAGGCGGAGGCGATGGCTTACAAGAAGAACCCCGTGGACAACCTGGAGCCGCTCGCGAAGGCGGGGATTCCGATTTTCGCCGTGATCGGGGATGCGGACGAAGGCGTGCCGGTGAAGGAGAACATCGATGTGGTGGAGGATCGCTACAAGAAGCTCGGCGGGAAGATCGAGGTGATCCGCAAGCCGGGCGGGAAGCATCATCCTCACAGCCTGCCGGACCCGACACCGATCGTGGAAGCGGTGGTGAGGATGGTGGAAGGATGACTCTTGGGGCACGTCTAGGGCGTGTTTGAAAACCACGGAAGCATGAAAGTACTGCCCGGCTCGTACGTTTTGATTTCATCGTCCGATGAAACCGCCCAACTCGTACTTCCATCTGTCCGACGCGCTCTGGCTGGCGCTAAAAAAATTAACGTAGTCCAGAATCCCGCTGAGGGTGAACAGTACAACAATTGGTGGCAGGCCTCCCTCGTGCCACCGGATGTTGACGACAGGCATGATCTACGTTCTGCGCACCGGTTGCGCGTGGCGGGCGCTGCCACCGGACTTCGGGCCTTGGGAAACGGTTTATTCGCGTTGGCGCCTATGGTGCTCGAAAGGGGTTTGGGAGAAGATCTTGAGATACCTGGCCCGTGGCAGAACCGGGGTGCTGCGGTTCATCGACTCGACCCACCTCAAGGTCCACCAGGACGCCCACGGCGGGTGCGGGGGCAAGGAATTGCAGGCCATCGGCAAGAGCCGGGGCGGCCTCAACAGCAAGTTGCACGCGGTGGTGGACGGCAAGGGCCGCTTGGTCAGAGCCTCCCTGACTCCCGGCAACGTGCACGATGCGAAGGCGGCACCGGATCTCCTCGCGGGGCTGCGGGGAGTGAGGGTTGTCGGCGACAAGGCATACGACAGCGGACCGCTCCGCGACACGATCCGGCGCTCGCGCAGCCGGCACTACATCCCGAGCACGGCGAGGCGGAAGATCCCGGCACCTTTCCACAAGGGCTACTACCGGCACCGCCGCCACGTGGAGAATTTCTTCCAGCGTATCAAGCGGAACCGTCGGATTGCCACGCGCTACGACAAGTTGGCCGACACCTACTTCAACTTCATCCTGCTTGCGGCGTGCCTCGACTG
>CBFGPU010000757.1:0-2073 GCA_965650715.1 uncultured Haloferula sp.
GGCGATCGGGGCGGCGATTGCCTTGCCGCCGCTGCAGTTTTTCCTGGCCTTCACGGCGATGGGACTGGGGCTATCGCTGCCCTATCTGATCCTTTCGATCTTTCCGAAACTGGTGGATCTGCTCCCCCGCCCTGGTGCGTGGATGGAGAGCTTCAAGCAGGCGATGTCCTTCCTGCTCTTCGCCACGGCGGGTTTCCTGCTGTGGGTGTATGCCGGGCAGATCGGCTTGGAGAACATGCTGAACGTGGTGTTCGGGCTTACTGCCATCGCAATTGCGGCCTGGGTCTTCGGACGCTGGCACACGCCGATCCGCAGCGGCAAGGTGAAGGGCGCGGCCATCGTGGCCTGCCTGCTTTTCGCGGCGGCGGGGTTGAAGCTGACCCTACCGCCGGAAAAGTCCGGGCTGGTGTGGGAGAAGTGGAGCGAAAAGCGGGTGAACGAGTTGCTTGAGGAAGGGAGGCCGGTGTTCGTGGATTTCACGGCGCAGTGGTGCGCGACCTGCCAGTTGAACAAGAAGCGGGCGTATCCGAAGGAGGTCCAAGAACTGATGAAGGCCCGCGGAGTGGTGACCTTGAAGGCCGACAAGACGAATCCCGATCCGGAGATCGAGAAGAAGCTGGAGGAACTGAAGCGAACGGCGATCCCGGTGAACGTGCTGTATGTGCCGGGGAGGGATCCCATCATCACACCGGAGTTGTTCGGGGCGGACTATATGATCGAGCTGATCACGAAGGAAGTGCCGCTGCCGAAGGGGGAGAAGACGCCGTGAGGGGGTGCGAAGCGGGATTGGGAAACTTGTTGCGCCTCTTGGGGGCAGCATTGGGGGGGAGATGGCATGACGGGGCGAACGCGCGTTCCCGGAAGGATCGCGTCCTTTGCGAAAAGAAGCCACTGCCAGGGGCTGAGCTTGGGATCCGGCCCGCAGCGCTCGAAAAGACTGTCGCAGGCGGGCTCTTCGAGCAAGGCGGCAAAGGCAGCGGGAAAGTTGCCGTGGAAGGCAAAACGGGGATGCGGGGCTTCGGGCATCCGCCCAATCAAAACAAACGTTCCGGTAGTACCGGCCTGAATTTGGCGCGACGTCCTAACAGATGCTTAACGGCATTGGCCTGAAGGCGGGACCACGAACCCTTGGGGCAGGCTCGGAGGGGAGTGGAGATCCGCCTAAGGTTGGCGCAGCGAGACGCACTCGCCCCTTTGCACTGGTGAGAAGTTAGTCCATGATCGGGGGGTGAGCGAAACTCCGAAGCTTGTCCTCGATGATCCGTGGCTGGAACCCCAGAAGGAGGTCATCGCGGGGCGTCTAGATCGCTTCCGCCGCACCATCGCGGATATCGACGGCCGTAGCGGGAGTCTTTCGGCCCATGCCACGGGCCACCGGCTCACGGGCATCCACCGTCAGGCGGACGGCCATTGGATGGTGCGGGAATGGTTGCCGAAGGCGAAGGCGGTTTCATTGATCGGGGATTTCAACGGTTGGGACCGGGAGAGCCATCCGCTGGCACCGGCGCGCGGCGGGGTGTGGCAACTCCGGTTGCCTCCCGACACGCTGGCCCACGGGCAACGGGTGAAGCTGCACATCACCGGGGCGGACGGCTCGCGCCGCGACCGCATTCCCGCCTGCATCCTGCGGGTCGTGCAGGATCCGCAGACGCACGATTACTCCGGCCAGATCTGGGAGCCGGCCGAACCGTACCGGTGGAAACACGATTTCGATCCTTCCGCGGTGAAGGTGCCCTTGATCTACGAGGCGCACGTCGGCATGTCGGGTGAGGAGGGGCGGGTCCACAGCTACCGTGAATTCGCGAATGCCACCCTGCCCCGCATCGCGGCGGGCGGCTACAACGTGATCCAGCTCATGGCGGTGCAGGAGCATCCTTACTACGGGTCCTTCGGCTATCACGTCTCTTCCTTCTTCGCGCCGAGCTCGCGCTTCGGAACGCCGGAGGATTTGAAGTATCTCGTGGATTCCGCGCACGGGCTGGGGATCGCCGTTCTGTTGGACATCGTGCACTCGCATGCGGTGAAGAACTATGCGGAGGGGCTCAACGATCTGGATGGGTCGGGAAACCTCTA
>CBFGPU010000758.1:0-2073 GCA_965650715.1 uncultured Haloferula sp.
GTTGCGTTCCGCCCATTCGGCGATGATGCGGCGTTCGAAGGGCGCGGGGCAGCGATTCCAGCGGCCCCGCGCCTGGACGATGCGACGCGTGGCGCGGTCGACCTCGATGGTGATGCGGGAAAAAGCCCGTTCGGCATTCTCGACCCAAAGGTGCTGCCTGAGCGCGAAGATCGACGAGCGTTCCGCGACGCAGCGGCGCCAATAGGACCCGACACAGTGCCGCAGGGCGCGGCCGTCGAACGCGAGTTGGGCATGGGAACGGCGCTCGACGATGGTCCACCGCGAGGGTGCTCCGCGCGAGGCACTGCGCTTGATCTCGAAAGGCTGCATCTCCGGCATGGGGCTCCACACGGCATGCGCGACATGGCGCAGTTCCGCCCGCAACCCGGGTCTGGTCAGATCGTGGTTGCGGAAGCGAAGCCCTTGGGATTCCGCGAAGGTGAGAAGATTCCGCCAGCGTTGATAGCAGTGGCGGCGGAGTTCCCCGAGGGGTTGACCGATCAACAAATTCGCGCGGTTCAGATGATGGTGATCCAGGAGTTCGGCGATGAAATCCGCAATGACGCCGAAGTCGCTCGGATCGAAGTCCGGATCCGCGGAGAGCTTCGCGAGCAGGCGCCAGCGGATTTCCTCATGGGCAAATCCGGAGGAAATGGGATTTGAGAGGACCGCCGTGACGAGGCCCTCCGAAGCACTTAGCGTCGTGAGCTGCCCCCAGCGCAAGGCTTGATAAATGCCGAGGCCCGAGGGGGCGTTCATCGCATGGTGGATCGCCTTGCGGGTGAGGGCGGCAGGCATTCCCTTCGCGGTGCGCCAGCTCCCTCCCTTTGCGACGTGGAGGTACCAGTGACGCTCGTTACGGATCAAATCGCCGGGAAGGTACCAGGCCGAATCGAAGAACGCGGGCACCGGCCACTCCGCAAAGAGATGGCGGAGCAGGTTGGCGAAGTAATCTTCCGGTACGAGGTCCGCCGGGGGTTGCCATTGTTCCGGCTGCCGCAGCCAACCCGCGGCATAGGCGGCGACCCGGACCAAGGCGGGCACGATGCTGCGGCTGAGCCCGTGCGCGACGGAAAGCAGCGGGCTGGAGGTAGCGACGGCGGTGAACAAACGGCGGCAGGCGGGACGAAGCACCCCGGCCAGCGGGTTCGGGCGGTGGAAGGTTTTGTTGAGATGCCGGCAGTACTTGCGGAAGTGCCGGTTGCGGATCGACGAGGCCACCCAAGCCCCACCATCGATGATGGTGGCGAGGATGGCTGCGTCCGATCCCGCGCGGGAAGCGTGCGAGGTCATGGAACAATCGGAGTCAGCGTGAAAGCACGACCCTGCCTGCCCGGATGGGACAAAGCGGGTCACGGGAAAGCCTGCCCGTTCAAATCGGGCTCAGGCTCCGGGAAGCACGCAGGGAAGCGTGCCTACCGGCTGACTCACGAATGGTAAGACGTCATCAACATGACCGGCGGGAGGATGCCTGAAACGGGCGGGATATCAATCCGATTCCGCAGCAGCGGGCGAGATCGATTGATGTCGGCTTGTCCGCCGGCTAGTGCTTGCCGGTGATCCGCTCGCTCACGTTGTGGACCGGCTTGCTTGTCGCGGCTTTCATCGTGTGGGCATGGTGGGACGGCGGGCGGAATTTCACCTATGTCGAGTATAGCCGGCCGTCATGGACGCTCGGCTTCTACACCGGCGACGGGATGGTCCGGGGGGTATTGAACACCTCTCCGGACGCTTTCCTGCGGCCGGGATTGGAGTTCGGCCGGCGCGACTTCGGGTTCATGGGAAAGGACTACGAGCTGAGCGTGAGCCGCGCCGGGCTGATGATCGATCTGGAAGCGCCGTTCCGCGAGATCCGGATGGCGGCGTGGATGCTCTTCATCCCCTTCCTCAACATCTGGGTGCCGTTGCTGCTGTGGAGCTACCTGCGGCGGAGGAAAGTCCGCGAGACGGCCACTCCGTGAAGAGCGGTAGCGACGGTGATTTTTCCGCGAAGCCGCTTCTCACGGGCCTCATTTGCAGGGATGGATGGGCCATGACGAACGACGCCGAACTGGAGGCCGCGGCGCGGGCCGC
>CBFGPU010000759.1:0-2069 GCA_965650715.1 uncultured Haloferula sp.
CAGGTCGTGCGGGACCTTGTCGCCGAAGAGGATCTGGGCGCGGATGCCGAGCGCCTGGACGATGGCGAAGAAGAACGCCGCCGCCGTCGCGCCGAGGGGGTTGGCGGCGCCGAAGATCACCGCGGCGAAGGCCATGAAGCCGCGGCCGGCGGTCATGCCATAGGCAAAGATCTGAAGAGATCCCATCGACAGCTCCGCCCCGCCGAGGGCGCAGAGGACGCCCCCGAGGCAGAGCGCATAGAGCCGCATCCGCGACGGGTTCACCCCGACCTCCGCCGTCGCCCACCCGGACGAGACCTACCGCGAGTGGCGGTGGATGCCGCTGCTCCGCCCGTGGGTGAACGCCGGGGTGATCGCCGTGGTGTTCGCCGCATCCGCTCCGCTGATCGCCGCGTTCTACAAAACACCCTTGCTGGTCTCGATCATCCCGGTGCTGGCCCTGAGCTATATTTTCGGAGGGCTGGGCTTGCAGCATTCGGCGCTGCTCACGCGGAACATGCGCTACAGCCTGTTGGCCGGTTCGGAGATATTCTCAAGCTTCGCGGGCGTGGCGGTCGCCGTGGCCATGGCCGCGGCAGGGATGGGTTACTGGTCGCTGGTGGGCCTGGCTTTGGCACCTGCCATCGTGAAAACGGCGTTCCTGTGGATGGCGTTGCGCTGGGTGCCTAGCCGGCCTTCGCGCGGAACGGGCGTCCGCAGCATGCTGAAGTTCGGCGGTGATGTGTTGGGCTTCAACGTGGTGAACTACTTCTCGCGCCAAGCGGGAAGCCTCTTGATCGGCCGCTACTGCGGAGCGGCTCCGCTGGCCTCCTACGACCGCGCTTACAGCCTGCTCCTGATGCCGCTCGGGCAGATCAACGGCCCGCTCGGATCGGTGTCCGTCCCGGCGCTTTCCCGGCTCCAGAACGAGCCGGACCGGTTCGGGCGCTATTATCTCAATGCGATCCTGCTGATTTGCTCGCTGAGCATCCCGGTGATCATGGGGCTCACGCTCTTTGCCGACCAGGTGGTGCTCCTCTGGCTGGGCCGGGAGTGGATGGAGACCGCGGAAATTTTCCGACTGCTGGCTCTCGCGACCTTGATCGGCGGTATTTCAAATCCCGCCGGCTGGCTTCTGATCGCACTCGGCCAGACCAAACGCTACCGGACGATGGGTATGGTCAACTCCGCCATCATCGTGGCGGCCTTCATCATCGGCGTCTTCTTCGGCCCGAAGGAAGCGGGGATGGACGGCTCCGTGAAGGGCGTGGCGATCGCCTACTCGGCGGCGATGTTGCTCAACTTCATCCCCTACTGGGCTTGGTCGTTGAAGGGCACGCCCGTGAGGTTGGCCCAGGTGCTGCGGACGATGATGGTACCAACTCTTTCCTGCCTGCCGGCTTCGCTCGCCGCCTGGGGGATCCTGCGCCTTGTTCAAAGCGACATCGATGCCCTTGCCGAAGGGAAGATTCACGTCTGGCTGCCCGTGATCGGTGCCGGACTCGCCTTCGGGCTCATCTACGCCGTGATGCTCTTGTTCGTCTTCAAGAAGCTGGAGTTCTTCCGCAACATCGCCGGGGAGTTCCGCAACAAACGTTGATCCGTTCACCTGTTCCCCCTCTCATGATCATCATCATTCCCACCTGCCAGCGGGGTGAGTTGCTCGAACGCACCCTCCAGTGCCTGGTCGATGCCGACCGGCCCGATACCCTCAAGCGCGTCTATGTCGTCGAGAACGGCAAGAAGGAAGGCGCGGAGACGAAGGTGGACAAGTTCCGCGACCGCCTGCCCATGGAGTACCGCTACACTCCGGTGGGCAGCAAAAGCGCCGCCCTGAACCTGGTCCTCGACGAGGTCCCCGGCGAGTTCGTCGTCTTTTTCGACGACGACGTGCGCATCCACCCTGGCAGCGTGCGCGCCTATGCCGAGGCGGCGGCGGGCAAGACCGGCGGCGAGTTCTACGCCGGGAAGTGCCTCGTGGACTACGACTCGCCTCCGCCGGAGTGGTTGAAGGATTACCTGCCCTATTCCGCCAAGGGCTGGAGCTACGGCGAGGAAATGTGCGAGCTGAAAGAGCCGCTCGCCCTCGG
>CBFGPU010000760.1:0-2068 GCA_965650715.1 uncultured Haloferula sp.
AAGGGCGAGATCTGGGGATTGCTGGCGGGACTCTTGACCGGCACCTATGTGGCGTGGTCCTGCCTGGCCTTCGGGGCCTCGATGATTGCGCCGATGGCGGAGAACCACAGCACCTCGCGCCGCCTGATGGCAATCGGTGCCGTGGTGTTTGCCGGGCTGCTGGCGTGGGCGGGGGACTTCCATCGCGAACCCTTGACGCTGATGCTGGTGCTCTTCTGTGTCCCGGCGATCGTGATCGCGCTCACGGAGGCGTTCCAACTCCTGCCGCCGATCTGCCGGCCGTTCTTGAGGTTCGGCGGACCGGGCAAACTCGCGGGCCGCGCGTTCTATCCCGGCTGGCCCTCGGGGGTGCTGTTCACGGCGCTGTTGCTGGGCGTGTCGGCGGCCGTTTACTTTTTGACACCGGACCCCGTCCGCTACGGAGGCTACACCAACCATCTGCACCGGAGCTACATCGCGATGCTCGCGATCATCGGCACGCTGCTCCTGCCCGCCATCGTGCTGCGGCTCTTCTCCGGCAAGATCAAGCAGAGCTTCGCCTTCTACCTGGTCATCCTCATCTCGCTGGCCGGCATCACGATCGGCTTGGGAATGATCGCGGACGAGACGCGGGACGACTCCTACCTATGGCTCTTCTGCTGGGTGCCTCCGGTGAAGTTCCTGCTGGTGGACATGATCCAGAGGGACTTTTGGGAAGCCCACCATGCCGGCGGCCGCGGTTTCTCCGGTCCCACCCCCGGGTTCGCGGATTTTACTCCGGTGCTGATGACCGGACTCATCACGACGTGCAGCTACCTCGCCATCCTGCTGGTCTTCGCGCTGCGGAAGTTCCCGGCGATCGCGCAGGTGGAGCATGAAGCCGCGAACAAACCGGACTCACCCGAATGACCCGCGACGAAATCTCCCGCTGCCACGCCCGGGCGCTCGCCGCCTCGGGGCGTCTCCGCCTGCCGTTGCGCTCGCGGGTCTGGAAGGGTCAGGCCGGTGAGTTCCAAGGTGCGGGCGTCGGGTCCTCGCTCGATTTCCAGGATCACCGCACCTACGTGCCCGGCGACGACCCGCGACACATCAACTGGCAGGCCTACGCGCGCACCGGGCAGTACACGATGAAGCTCTACCGCGAGGAAGTGCGCCCGGTGGTGGACGTGGTGCTCGATGCCTCGGAGTCCATGTTCTTCGACCCGCAGAAGGCGGAGCGCAGTGCCGAGCTCTTTTGCTTCGCGGTGGAATCGGCGCGGCGTTCCGGGGCGGCGACCTCCGTGTTTCTGGTCCGCGGGGATGCGGTGCGCCCCTTGCCGCCGGAGACCATCGCGGTCCATCGCTGGCTGGAGGATGCGCGCTCGATGAAGCCGGCCGATCCTGCCGGGCCGATGGATCTCTCCCGCGTGCCCTTCCACGGCAATGCCATCCGGCTGCTGGTCTCCGACCTCCTTTTCCCCGGCGATCCGGACCACGTGATCCGCACTCTGGCGGCCCGCCAGGGCAGCCCGATCCTGCTGGTGCCCTTTCTCCAGAAGGAAGCGACTCCCGAGTGGACGGGGAACTACGAATTCATCGATGCCGAGCGGAACTCGCGCCACCACCACCGGATCGAGCCCTCCGTGCTGAAGCGCTACAAGGAAGCCTACGCCAACCATTTCGCGATGTGGAAGAACGCCGCGCGGCGTCACCAGTGCCGGATGGCGCGGGTGGCCTGCGAGCCGGACTTGCAGACCTCGCTGTTTGCCGAGGCGTTGCCGAGCGGGGCGCTGGAGACGACGAACTGACGGCGGAATTTCCAAGTGAAAAGTTCCAAGTGCCAAGCCGGAAGATCCAAGTCCCAAACTCTAAGATCCAAGATTCGTTAGTTCCGCCCGCAAGCCGATTTCAGATCTCAAATATCGTCGATCTTATATCAAATATCTTTCCGTGCTGACCCTTGCCAACCCTGCCGGCCTTTGGGCGCTCCTCGGGATTCCCGCGGTGCTGGCGATCCATTTCCTGCAACGGCAGTCGGTGATCCTGCCGGTGTCAGTCATCGAAGCGCACGAGCGTTGGCAGGAGGCCTTGGCCGCCTTCGAGCGGATCC
>CBFGPU010000761.1:0-2064 GCA_965650715.1 uncultured Haloferula sp.
GATACCACCGCGATCCTGAGGGACCTGCTCCATCCCCGCCCTCGCTGATCCGTCTCATCTCGTGTCACCCCCCTAAGGAAAAGAGCGAGATGAGATGGCCAGTCTGGTCGCGGCCAGATTGGCGTCCTTTCCGGCTGGGGAGGGTGAATTTTTCTTTCCGGGCGGATCCTGGTGGATGGGGCCCCGCGTGACTCCGGAAGCCGGATTTGCGGGGAAAGCCTGCCCGCCGGAAGGGACGGACGAAGTCGTAAGGATCTGAGGGGAGGGACTTTGAGGGACCTGAGAGAAGACTGCCGAGCTGATTGGATCTCTGGAAATTCTCTAAAAAATCAGGGTTTCCGAACGATTCTCCACGCGTAAAATTTTCTCGAAATAGGACTTGCCAGCTTGGTCGCGATGCCTAGATTCGCCGCCCCACATCGCCACCCGTTCCGGGCATTATTGCCACCCGGGGGCTTCATTCTCCAAACACTATCGGGTGCAGCTCCGGATAACAGGCTCCTGCGAGGGATTTATCGCTCGCTCCCTGTCCGGTACGCTCCCAAGCGAACACCGAACCACGCAGGAATCCAATGCCGACCATCAATCAGCTCGTCCGTAAAGGACGGCAGACTCCGACCGAGAAGTCGAAGTCTCCGGCGATGACCAATTGCCCGCAGCGCCGCGGCGTCTGCCTCCAGGTCATGACCCGCACGCCGAAGAAGCCGAACTCGGCTCTCCGGAAAGTCGCGAAGGTCCGCCTGACCAACGGTTACGAAGTCATCGCCTACATCGGTGGTGAAGGCCACAACCTCCAGGAGCACTCCATCGTGCTCGTGCGCGGCGGCCGTGTGAAAGACCTTCCCGGTGTCCGTTACCACATCGTCCGTGGTTCGCTCGACACCCTCGGCGTCGACAAGCGTCGCCAGAGCCGTTCGAAGTACGGTGCCAAGCGTCCGAAGCCGGGCCAGGCCGCCGCTGCTCCTGCCAAGGGTGGCAAGAAGAAGTAATCCCGCGTCGAAAGCCTTAATCTTTTCCGACCATGTCACGCCGCAAGCGCACTTTCCACAAGCCCGACCGCCGGGATTCCCGCTACGACAGCTCCCTCGTGGGTCACCTGATTTCCAAGGTGATGCTCGACGGCAAGCGGTCCCTCGCGGAACGCATCGTCTACGCTGCCATCGATAAGGCCAGCGAAGGCGTCGATACCGTTGACCCGCTCGAAGTCGTCACCCGCGCGATCGAGAACGCCAAGCCCCGCGTGGAAGTGAAGAGCCGCCGTGTCGGTGGCGCGACCTACCAGGTGCCGCTCGAAGTCGCCCCGGATCGTTCCGAGTCCCTCGCCCTGCGCTGGATCGTCGGTTACGCCCGCGGCCGCAAGGGCACCCCGATGCACGTGGCCCTCGCCAACGAGCTGAAGGACGCCGCCAACAACCAGGGCTCCTCCGTCCGCAAGCGCGACGACGTTCACAAGATGGCCCAGGCCAACCGCGCCTTCGCCCACTTCCGCTGGTAAACATTCCAACGGGGCTTCCGGCCCCATCCCGCCATGTCTTCCAATCCCAACAGTCCTGATCGTCCGTATCCGCTTGAGCGGACGCGGAACATTGGGATTGCGGCGCACATCGACGCCGGGAAGACCACGCTTACGGAGCGCATCCTCTTCTACACGGGGATGATCCACAAGATCGGCGAGGTGCACGATGGTGCCGCCACGACCGATTGGATGGAGCAGGAGCGGGAGCGCGGGATCACGATCACCTCCGCCGCCGTGACCACCAAGTGGTTCCAGCGCGAAGAGGCGGAAGTGACCAAGCTCTTCCCGAAAGAGGAGCAGCGCATCAATATCATCGATACCCCCGGCCACGTGGACTTCACGGCCGAGGTGGAGCGCTCGCTGCGGGTGCTGGACGGCGCGATCGTCGTCTTCTGCGGCGTGGCCGGGGTGCAGCCCCAGACCGAAACGGTCTGGCGGCAGGCGACCAAGTATCACGTGCCACGGATCGTGTTCGTCAACAAGATGGACCGCATCGGCGCGAACTTCGACAGCGTCTTCCACGAGGTGAAGGACAAGCTCGGCGCGAA
>CBFGPU010000762.1:0-2061 GCA_965650715.1 uncultured Haloferula sp.
AAGGGCTATGCCAGCGCCTCACCGAAAAACCTCGCGCGCCTCTATCACGTGACCGAGCTGGTCGGCCGCTGGTCGATGGTCGATGTTTTCGTGGTGGCGGTGCTGGTTTGTCTGGTGCAACTCGGCATCATTTCCACGGTGACTCCCGGGCCCGCGATCCTTTCTTTTGCATCGGTGGTGGTTCTGACCATGTTTTCGGCGATGAGTTTCGACCCCCGGTTGCTGTGGGACCGCCATGAGAAGGAAGCCGCCGGAGGATCCCCTGCCATTCCATGACCGAAGACGAACAATCCCAAGAGCCGCGCGCGATCGTGCGCCGCCGCCGCCGCTGGAGCAGCGTGTGGGTCGTGCCGCTCGTCGCCCTCGTTCTGGCCGGCTGGTTGGTCTGGAAGCACTATCACGACAAGGGCGAACTCGCCTATGTGCGCTTTCTGACGGCCGACAGCGTGGAGGCTGGAAAGACCGAAGTCCGCTGCCGCTCGGTGAAGGTGGGGGTGGTCGAGAAGATCGAACTCGCGGACGACCTGCAGTCGGTGGTCATGGAAGTTCGGATCGATCCCGACTCGGCGGACCTCTTGCGCGACGGCAGCCGCTTCTGGGTTGTGCGGCCGCGGGTGTCCGCTTCCACCATCTCGGGCCTTAGCACGTTGATCACGGGGGCTTACATCGAGCTTGAACCGGGTGACGGGGCCTCGCCGGTCAATCACTTCGACGGTCTCGAACAACCGCCGGTCACCAGCGCGAATGTTCCCGGCTTGCGCCTGACCTTGGTCGCGGAGGACGCCGGTTCGCTCACGATCAACTCGCCGATCTACTACCGCGGCTTCGAGGTCGGCCGGGTCGAACGCAGGACGCTCGATATCGAGAACCGGCGTATCCGCTTCGACGTCTTCATCGACGAAGAATACTCCGACCTGGTGCGGCAAGGAACCTGCTTCTGGAACACCAGCGGCATCGACGTGACCGCCGGAGCGGACGGCTTCAAGCTCAGCACGCCATCGCTCCAGGCCATGGTCACCGGCGGCGCGTCCTTTGCCGTGCCGAAGGACGGGGTGCCGGGCAGCCCGGTCACGGACGGCGCGGTCTTCACGCTTTTCACGGATGAAGACGCGGCGAAAAAATCGATTTTCGTTCCGGACCACCTCTGCCTGCTGTTCTTCGATCAATCCGTGCGCGGACTTTCGAACGGCGCCCCGGTCGAGTTCCGGGGCATCCCGCTCGGTCGAGTGGTCGAGATCAGCTTCAAGCATTCGCCACCCGGCGATTCGCGCGTGCCCGTCGTGATCGAGATCGATTCCGACACCCTCGCCAGGGCCGTGGAGGACATCGACAACGGCGAGAACGTATTGGAAGAATGCGTGCGACGCGGCCTGCGCGCCACGCTCAGTACTGCCTCGCTGCTCACCGGGGCGCTTTACGTGGATCTCGATTTCGCCCCGGGAGCGCCTCCCATCGAACTCGCCCGTAGCGGGGAATATGAAATCATTCCGACCGAGTCGTCCGGCTTCGCCCAGTTGCAGGACAAGCTGAATGCGATCCTCGCGAAGATCGAGGCGCTCCCTCTGGACGAGACCTTGGGCAAATTCGGCAACGCCGCCGACGAGATCGCCATCACCGTGAAGGACATCCGTAGCACGCTCGACGAAGCGGAAGCCGCGCTGGCCGAAGCGAAGAAGCTGCTCGCACGCGATGAGACCCAGAACCTCACCGCGGAACTCGAGGCCACGCTCAAAGAGGTGCGCAGCTCGGTATCCAGCCTCGGCCCGGAAGGGGCCGTGCAGGGCGACCTGAGCCGGACGCTCGACGAACTGCGGGCCGCCTTGCGGGCCTTCAAGACGCTGTCCGACTCGATCGAGGAGAAGCCGAACTCGTTGCTCTTCGGCCGCGAGAGTTCAGGGAACAAGGAGCCGAAGGCGAAGAAGAGGTAGGAATTTGAAGTTCCAAGTTAGAAGTTCCAAGTGCCAGGGAATAGCCGTTAGATCCACGACCATGCGCTCGCTCCTCCTCCTTCCGGTCCTGCTCCTCGCCTCCTGTGCGGATCCGAAATCGTTCTACGTGCTG
>CBFGPU010000763.1:0-2055 GCA_965650715.1 uncultured Haloferula sp.
TCCCTGCGCAATGCCATCCGCGGTCGTCTCGATTTCAATCTTGGCTCCTCCGTGCTCTCGGGTATGGGCACCTCGCCGCGCGATCTCGCGGAGATCCAGCGCGTTGTCCTCGTCGGATGCGGTACCTCGCTGCACGCCGGTCTTGTCGGCGAGTATGCCTTCGAGGACATGGCGGACATCCATGCGGAGGTGCAGCAGGCGGCCGAGTTCCGCTATCGCAACCCCATCATCGGGAGCCGCGACCTCGTCGTCGCCATTTCGCAGTCGGGCGAAACCGCGGACACGCTTGCGGCCGTCCGCGAGGCGAATCAGAAAGGGGCCTTTGTCATGGGCCTCTGCAATGTCGTCGGCTCGACCATCGCCCGGGAGACCGGTCGCGGCGTGTATCTGCATGCCGGCCCCGAGATCTCCGTGGCCTCCACGAAGGCCTTCACCTGCCAGGTTGCCGTGATGCTGATGATGGCGCTGAAACTCGGTCGCGGCCGCCGCTTCTCGCGCGAGGAAGGCATGAAGTTCGCCCGCGAGATCGAATCGATCCCCTCGCTGGTCGAAAGGGTCATCGCTCAGAGCGACACCATTGCCGCGATCGCCGCCCGCTATGCGCACAACGAGCACGCCTTCTTCATCGGCCGCGGCCCGCAGTATCCGGTGGCGCTCGAAGGTGCGCTCAAACTCAAGGAGATCTCGTACATCCACGCGGAAGGCTATCACGCCGCGGAACTCAAGCACGGCCCCATCGCCTTGCTCACGGAAGGTACCCCGGTGATCGCTTTGGCAAACGACATCCCCGGCAAGGACAAGACCCTCGGCAACGTCGAGGAATGCCGCGCCCGCGGCGCGAAAATCCTCGGCATCATCACCGAAGGCGACCATGAAGCCGCGGAGGCCATGGACGACGTGATCGAAGTGCCGGCCTGTCATCCCCTGGTCAGCACCATCCCGACCGCCGTGGCCTTGCAATTGCTCGCGTATCACATCGCGAACGAGCGCGGCTGCGAGATCGACCAGCCGCGGAATCTCGCGAAGAGCGTGACGGTGGAATAATAGCACGCGGGAAAGTGTTAGATTGGCCCGGCGATCCTCGTTTCTGCGGAGAAGCGGATGTGGACGCTCTTGCCTTTTCCGGCCGGGAGTGGGAAAGGGCGCGTCCCAAAGCCCGAACCCGCTCCTTCCCCTTTCCCGCATGAGATCCGCCACCGCATGGCTCGGCATCGAGCTGAATGTCGTCAGCGCCCGGGAGAAGTGGATCTCCACCCTCGGCGGCTTCGTCTCGATGCTCTTCCTCATGGGCATCACCGCACAAGCACTCGGATTCTCCTACGCCACCGGCCTCCTCGGCTCGATGGGCGCGAGCGCCGTCCTGCTCTTCG
This sequence comes from uncultured Haloferula sp., assembly GCA_965650715.1. Taxonomy (GTDB): domain Bacteria; phylum Verrucomicrobiota; class Verrucomicrobiia; order Verrucomicrobiales; family Akkermansiaceae; genus Haloferula. The sequence goes on from CBFGPU010000763.1 coordinate 1,371, forward strand.
CCGTTCCGCACGGCCAGTTGTCGCAACCTTGGCCGGTGTTGGGCGGGCACTGCCTTTCCGCGCTCATCGGCGTGGCCTGTGCCCGCTGGATCCACCCCGTCCCCCTCGCCGCCGCGCTGTCGGTCGCCCTGTCGATCGGGGTCATGCACCAGCTCAAGTGCATCCACCCGCCGGGCGGCGCCACCGCACTCACCGCGGTGTTGGGTGGCCCGGCGATCCACGCGCTCGGCTTCGAATTCGTCTTCTGCCCGGTCTTCGCCAATTGCCTCGTCATGATCGGCTCGGCGGTGTTCTTCAATTCCTTCTTCGGCTGGCGACGCTATCCCGCCGCCTTCAACCGGCCCGCCACGGCCACGGCGAAGATGAGCCCGGCTCCCTCCCATGCGGAGGTGATGGAGGCCTTGAAGCAGCTCGACTCCTTCGTCGACATCTCGGAGGAGGACTTGGTGCGGCTGGTGCAAATCCTCAACCGCGCGAAGCAGCCGGTGCCGACCCTCCGCCGGAAGAAACCCGAAGCGCTGGCCAAGGACTAGCTTCGCCTCACCGCGAGATCCCCCGCTTCGTGCCCTCGATGAACTCGATCAAATGCTTCACCGGCCCGTGGTTCGCCGGGCGGTCCGCCTTGAGCGAACTCAGCGCCGTCGTCAGGTTGCCGTCCTTCTTCAGGAAGAGCTTCTTGTAAGCG
>CBFGPU010000764.1:0-2055 GCA_965650715.1 uncultured Haloferula sp.
ACCGGACGATGTGATCGCGGTGGCAGCCCACTGGCACCCCTACGTGAGGATCGCGGACGGCAAGCGCACCGCACTGCGGCTGCCCTGTTTCCTGCTGCGCGGGGACATGCTGGTGCTCCCGGCCTTCGGCAGTTTCACCGGCGGGCAAATCCTGGAGCGCGAGGAAGGCGACCGCTATTTTGTTAGCCCCGGGGAGGATGTGGTGGAAGTGCCCGAGGAGCTCGTCCGCGGGTGAAGAATTCCATTCTATCCACCTATCTTAGGGGAAGCTTATGGAATGGAAAAACGAGGCGGGCCACGAGGAGACCTATTCCTGATCCACTCCGCGCCTGCTACCCGCGCTGCGTCACAAGGGACTGCGCCCGGGCAAGGCCCGTATCTCCCGGCTGATTCGCGAGCAGGGTTACTAGGGGAACCCGATCCAAGGCTGCGCTTCGCTTACCCCGGACTTTCTCTATCACCCCTTGGGGCTTAAAGTATCGCTCCTTTGGGGCTCTTGAGACCCATTCAAAAATCCGCAGGCTCCCTCCAGCAGAAACGGAAACCTGTCCACCGTCCATCCATCCGCGGCCCAGGTAAATGGATGGACGGACGGACACGCGGACCCTCCGCACCGCGCAAAATGCCCCTTGCCCCCTCTGTCATTCCACGCGCTTCCCGCTTGGCCCGGCGGCGATCCGCGGCCACCTTCGCCGGCGAGCGTGATCGAAGTCCGGTTCCAACGCGGTTTGTACCTCCCCGAGGCCGATTTGTGGCTGGATCCGTGGGACGCGCAGCCGTGGGCCTTCGTCTCGCACGCGCATGCCGACCACTTCGCCCGCCACGAGATGGCCTTGTGCTCGACCGTGACCGCGGCGCTGGTCCGCTCGCGCTACGGCATCCCCGAATCGCGCCTGGAGCCCGCCTCGTTCCACGCCGCCGTGGAACGGAACGGGCATCGCCTGCGCCTGCTCCCCGCCGGGCATATCGCGGGTTCGGCGATGCTGCACGTCACCCGCATCGCGGATGGATCGACTCTTCTCTACACGGGCGATTTCAAGGTCCGCAAAGGCCGCACCGCCGAGCCGGTGGTCTTCCAGCAAGCGGACCTCCTGATCTTGGAAACGACCTTCGGCCTGCCGCAGTTCAATTTCCCCTCGCAGATGGAGGTGGAGACCGCCGTGCTGCGCTTCGTCCACGACACGCTCGCCGATGGCGAGGTGCCGGTGCTGCTCGGCTACTCGCTCGGCAAGGCGCAGGAAGCGCTGGCCCTGCTCCACGAGCACGAGATCCCCGTGCTGCTCCACCCGAATGTCGCGGAGATGACCCGCGCGTGCCGGGATTCGGGCGTGTCCTGCCTGCCGGAGCCGCAGCTCCTCGATGGCACGGTGCCGCCCGGCCATGCGGTGATCGCGCCGCCGAATGCCGTGCGCTCGAAGCTCCTGCGCGCCGTGGGCAACCGCCGCGTGGCGATGCTCAGCGGCTGGGCGATGGTGCCCGGCGCGACCTTCCGCTACCGCGTGGACGAGGCGATCCCGATGTCCGATCACGCCGACTATCCCGGCCTGATGGAGTGCATCCAGCGCGTGCGGCCGAAGAAGATCCTCACGGTCCACGGCTACACCCGGGAGTTCGCCGCCGAGTTGCGCCTGCGCGGGCAGGATGCCTGGTCCGCCAACGGCAACGATCAACTCGAACTCGCACTCGCCCAACCCGGCCCCCGCGGCATGGCGACCGGCAGCGGCATCCAGACCACCGCCAGCGCCCGCCACGTGCGGCCGATCTGCGCGCTTGCGGACTTCACCAGCCTCTGCCGCCTGACCGGCGAGACGAGCAGCCGCTTGGAGAAAATCCGCCACCTCGCCGCTTATCTCAAGGGGCTTGAAAGCGAGGACGATCTGGCGCTGGCCGCGAACTGGCTCACCGGTCGCGCCCTGCCGCGCGCCGCCGACCGCCGCGCCGCCTATGCCGGGTCCGCCACGCTGCGCCGCGCCTTGCTGAAGCTCCCCGGCGCGCGCGAGGAACGCTACCGCGAGATCTCGCTGTCGCAGGCCGATGCCGCCCGCACGACCCGCC
>CBFGPU010000765.1:0-2050 GCA_965650715.1 uncultured Haloferula sp.
TCCTGACGAAAGGTAGAGGGAAGTTTCGAGACCTGCTCTAAATCCCCATGCAGCAAAACCAGCGCCTCAAGGATGGAAGTCTTCCCAGCGTTGTTTCCGCCGACGATGAGGTTGACCCGTCCAAGTCCTTCGAACTTCACGTGTTCAAGGCCACGGAAGTTCCGGAGTTCGAGGGTTGAGATCATGGAGGGACGTTAGAAAAGAAGGTCCGCGGCGTCAAAGCTTGGTGTGGACGTCTTGCATAGCGGGAGGACTTCGTCCTCCCGCCACGAAGAAGAAGGTGAGCCGGGAGCTACTTCACTTGCAAGGGGATGTTCTCGGCGCTGGCGGCGCCCTTGCCGTCGCGGAGGTAGAGGAAGAGGCGGTAGGTGCCGGGCACCTGCGGGGCGGTGAATTTCCATGCGTGGTCCCCGGCGGCTTCGATGGCGAGGGGCTTTTCCTCCGGGGCGCGCTCGCGGTCGCCGCCTTCCTTGCGGTCGGTGGATTCGGCGGCGATACGCCAGTCGAGTTGGAGGGGATCGCCGTCGGGGTCGGCGGCGGCGTGGTTGACCACGACGGCTTGGCCGGGGGCGAGGGGTTTGGCGAGGGCGGGGGCGGTGAAGGTCTCGACGCGGGGGCAGCGGTTGGCGGGCCATGTGCCGGTCCAGGCGCGGGAGACGGCATCGACGGCGGGGAGCTTTTCGCCGGTCTTCAGGAACATGCCGTACCAGGTGGAGGTGGTTTCCTGTTTCTGACCCCAGAGGAAAGCGAAGGTGCCGACGCAGAGGCCGGCGGATTCTTCGGCGACGAGTTGCTGGGTGGCGTAGTACTTGGCGGCCTTTTCGCGGCTGCTTGGCTCGATAGGGGCACCCCAGGGGGTTTGCGGGACTTCCCAGTGGCCGGAGGGGCCGAACTCGGCGAGGACGAAGGGCTTGTCCCAGCCGGCGTCCTTCACCTGCTTGCCCGCGCCGGAGGCGGAGGCGTAGGCATTCACGCCGAGGATATCGATGCTCGGGCAGTGGTCCTTCACGCCCTGCACCTTCGCGGGGGCGGCACCGGCGATGACGGTCATGACGAGGCGGGTGGGGTCTTCTTCCTTCACGATCTTCGCGAGGACTTCGAGCTCCTTCCAGATGCGGGTGTCCCGGCCGTCGGCGGCGGGGCCTTCCATCTCGTTGCCGAGACCCCAGATGCCGATGGCGGGTTCGTGCTTCCACTTGGCGATGGCGGCACGGATCTCGCGGCGCTGCTTTTCGAGCTGGGCGGGGTCGGAGTAGTTGAAGCCGTGGCGTTCGTGGGCGACCCAGAGGCCGGCGGCGATGGTGAGGCGGTGCTTCTCGGCCTGCTCGACGAGGGGGAGGCCGTCGACGGTCTCGGCGAGGGAGTCGATGCCCCAGGTGCGGATGGCATTGCCGCCGGAAGCGGCGAGGACATCGAGGTGCTGCTGGCCACCGGCACCGCGGAGGAAGAAGGCTTGGCCGTCGCGCCGGAGTTCCCAGCCGCCGTCCGGCTTGCGCTGCATGGTGATGGGTCCGGCGGCTTGGGCGGCGAAGGTGAGGATGATGGAAAGCGGTGTGGCGACGGCGAGGAGGGGTTTCATGGGATCGGGGTGGACTACGCCGAGTTGTTGCATAAAATTACAGTATTCGTTCCCAGGTGGGAAGGAAGGTTGGGCGGCCGGTTCCGGAAGAAAGATTTGTCCGACAACAGGCCGTTCTTGCCAGTGCGGGGGGAGGGGTTCATGCTGGCGCTACTCATTGAGGGAGAATCGGGAGGTGACGGACGTAAACCAACAATTGATCGCGGATCGGCTGGGGATTTCCCGGGCGACGGTGTCCCGCTGCTTCACCAACCACGCGGGAATCAGTCCGGTGACGCGGGCGAAGGTGTTCCAGATTGCGGCGGAGCTGGGCTACTCGCACATGGAGACGCGGACGCGGACGAAGAAGGTATCGCCGTCCCGGATGGACCTCTGCGTGCTGATCTGCACGGAGACGAAGGAGTATTTCAGCGGGGGCTACGAGAGTCCCGGGGCGCAGATCCTGGAGGGGGTCTCGGAGTACGCTCAATT
>CBFGPU010000766.1:0-2043 GCA_965650715.1 uncultured Haloferula sp.
GAACCATCGAGCACCGATTCGAATGCTGCGGACACCGTGGTGCCGGCCGCATTGAAGAGCTCCGCATTCACCTGACGGCCGCCCGCTCCGGAGATGACCCGCGCCTCCTCGCCGGCTCCGAGCACGCCACCGACATTGTCGGTGAGCCGGTTCTCGAAGGTGATCGTCTGCGAACCGACGGTGACCGGGACTTCGAGGTTGTCGGAGCGGAAATTGCCGGCGTGCACCACCGCTCCGCCACCACTGAGGATGGAATCGTCGGTCACGGTGACCGGACTGCTCCACGCTACCGTCGTGATACCGGGATAGGGATCGAATGGATCCACCGGGCTGCTGTCGTTGAGCCATTCATTGAGATTGGAGACGGTGTCGCCGTCCTCGTCGCCGCCGGGTGTCCGGGAGGTATCGGTGAAGTGGAACTCTTCCCAGTCATCGCCCATCCCGTCGCCATCTTCATCCGGCGCATCGAGGCGATCCATGGGGTCGGTGTTCTTGGCGAACTCCTCGTCGTTGTAGGCGTAATCGTTGTCCGGATCGTCGAACTCGGTTTGGCCCAGCCCGCCGAAATGGGTGGTCTCCCAGGCATCGGGAAGTCCGTCGCCATCCACGTTCCCGGGCACGGAGGCAATCGCCTGCGGATCGGAACCGGCGTTGTATTCGGCGAGGTTGTTGTAAGTGTCCGCATCGGGATCACCGGAAGCGCCATCCGCTCCGGCGGCGGATTCGGGATCGAGCGAATGCGCCGTCTCCCACAGGTTCGGCATCCCGTCGCCGTCGGTGTCCTCGTTGGAAATGATGCGCAGCACGTAGGCGTTGATCGCGACCGGGAAGTTCGACCCGCCGGTGGTGTTCTGGACGTAAAAGTCCTGGTAGCCGGTGGCATCCGCCGTGAAGGTCCCGATGACGCCCGTGCTGTCTCCCGCGATCACCGGGTCGCTGAAATTCCCCAGGCCGTCGTGATACCGCTGGCCGCGGGCGTTGGGACCGGACCGGTCGTCGGAGTAGAAGAGCTGGATCTGATAGCTCTGGCCTTCCGTCAACGGGGCGCCATCCACTCCGGTGACGCGCAGGATCGTGTCGGTCAGTCCCGGTGCCGGACCTGCGTCGGCGTTTTCCCATGCGGAGCCGTCGAGCACCGCGTCGAAATTGGACGACACGGTGGTACCAGTCACATTGAACAGTGCCGCGTTCGTTTGCTTCCCGCCCGAACCTTGCACCACCCGCGCCTCCTCGCCGGCGAGCAAGGGCCCCGCCGCGTTCTGGGAGGGACGGTTCTCGAAAAGGATGTTCTCCGCGCCGACCGCCACGGCGAACTCGCCGCCGCTGCGGAAATTGCCCGCATGGACCGGGAACCCGTTCAGGCTGATGGCGCTGTCGGAGGTAACCGTAACCGGCGTCTGCCAGGAAAGAGGCGCGGCACCGCAGGGCAGCGAAAGCGCGGCAAGTAGCAAGGTTTGGCGGCGAAACTGCGAAGGACGACCGGCGTCGGGGAGCTTGGATTTCATAGGGGTTCCGCCTCTTGGGTTGGAGGCTTCAGATCCCCACGCGCCATTCGCCCGGCAAAACCTGCCAGGAAAGTTGCGATTTTTTTCGCCCCGCTGCTATCGCTCCGGCTCGCCGTCTCCGATCAGCACCTTGGCCTCGCGAACGACAATGCGGGCAAAGAGCCAGTCATACCAGTAGCCGCGTGTGCCGTCGCCGCCGGCCAGAGGCTGCTCGAACCTTTGATCCACGGAATCCCGCGCCTGCGCGAGGTGGAGGCGGGCCCCCTTCTCGTCCCCGTTGCGCCACTCCGCCATGGCCATGATCGCTTTCACCGTCGGGTGGACCGCACTGGATGGCTCCGAGCGGTCCGCTGCCGGGCGGGCCGCTTGGATCGCCCGGACATAGTCGCCCTGACGGTAGCGCCACAGGCTGCACGGAATCGCCGCCCAGCCGGTCTTCTCGTCGCCCAGCGTGGCGAACCATCGCTCCGTGGTTTCGCCGAGTGGCTGCAGGCGGCTCTCCAGATCGGCGTTCGGCGGCAAGAGCAGGCAGGTTTTC
>CBFGPU010000767.1:0-2038 GCA_965650715.1 uncultured Haloferula sp.
GGTTGATGGCGGCGACCTGCCTGCTGGTTTCGGCCGTGGAGGGCTGGAATTCCTTGCGATTCGATACCTTGCCGGATGCGGTGGACGGGGAACTTTTGGTGGCGGTATACAACGCCGGGCGGACGCTCGAGAGCGATCCGGCATCGTGGACCGTCCTCGGAAACACCGATCTTACCGGGGTGGTCGAATCGGGAGATTTCACGCCGGAGGCTTGGCAACGCTTCCTGGCGGCGACTCCGGGGATGACCTGGCACCGCTTCGGCGGAACCCTGCTCGGCGTGAAAGGGCAGATCCTCTCGCACGAGTCGCTCGGGGTGCACGACCGTTACCGCTGCTACCGGGCCCGGGTGAATCTGCCGGAGCACGGTGAAATGACCGTGATCGTCGCCGATGTCCGTTCGCAGCCCTGGCTTTCGCGCGATCAGGCCATGGCGGGAATTCTCCGCGCCGCGTCCGATGACCCGAAGGTGGTCGTGCTTGGCGATTTCAACACGCCGCCCGGATCGACGTGGTATGAGGATTGGCGCTCCACGCTCTCGCTGGCGAACGACGGGCCCCGCTCGGGATTCCGGGAAACCTGGGTCTTCGGCTTGCCGCTGCTCACGCTCGATCAGGTCTGGATCGGGTCGGCATGGAAGCCGCTGTGGACGGACCAGACCCGCCACGGGTCGGATCACTCGCGGGTGAGGGCGGTGCTTGGTTCTGCGGAGTGAAGCTGCGGTTTCCGCCTCCGGAAGCGAGCGGAGCGGGGATGTCGCGAGCCCTCGCGAGGCGCACTGCCCGGCGGTTGCCGGGTGGTCGGCACCAGCGCGGCCCGATTAAAGTGCTACCGTGGATTCCCCGCGTGGCACGGCGAGTCGCTTCATGGTTGGCGCTGTCGCTCGATTCCCCTCTCCATCAGGACAAAGAAAGCAATAGAGATCGCTGCCCGGCATCGTAATAAGGTTCCCTTATAGAATTTCGTGAAACATTGGAACATCCTGCTGTTTTTGGTCTGTCTGTTTTCCTCCGCAACGGCGGCGGAGAAGCCTCCCAACATCGTTTTCATCTTCGCCGACGACTGGGGCCGTTTTGCCAGCTTCTATGCCGCCACCCGCCCGGATGACGCCCCGGTGGACGGACTCAACGACTTCGTCCGCACGCCCCACCTCGACCGCGTCGCGAAGCAAGGCGTGCTGTTCCGCAATGCCCATGTCAGCTCCCCTTCCTGCACGCCGTGCCGCAGCGCCTTGATATCTGGCCAGTACTTCTGGCGCACCGGTCGGGGGGCGATCCTGCACGGGGTCTGGGAAAACTCCATTCCGTCCTTTCCTCTCCTACTCCGGGACAGGGGCTATCACATCGGCAAGAGCCACAAGGTCTGGGGCCCGGGTAGTCCGGCGGACGCTCCTTTCGACGGGCAGAAACATGCCTTCGAAAAATCCGGCAGCCGCATCAACCGCTTCTCGCGGAACGTCACGGCCATCATGAAGAAAGGCGTCCCGCGGGAAGAGGCCAAGGAGCGGGTCTATCAGGAAGTGCGCGGGAACTTCCGCCGGTTCATCGCCGCCCGGGAACCGGGAAAACCGTTCCACTACTGGTTTGGCCCCACCAACACGCATCGCAAGTGGCTGCGCGGCAGCGGCAAGAAGCTCTGGGACTTGGATCCCGACCATCTGAAGGGAAAGCTCCCGGCCTTTCTTCCGGATGTGCCTGATGTCCGCGAGGACATTGCCGACTACCTCGGCGAGGTCGCTGCTCTCGATGCCTCCATCGGCGTGTTAATGGACGAGCTCCGCGCCACTGGCGAGATGGACAACACGATCATCGCCATCAGCGGAGACCACGGCGCGCCGGGATTCCCTCACGGCAAGTGCGAGCTCTACACCTTCGGAACCGGGGTTACGCTAGTGATGGCAGGACCGGGGATCAAGGGCGGAAGAGTGGTGGATGACTTCGTGAACCTCACCGATCTCGCGCCGACCTTCCTGGAAGCGGCGGGAGTTCCCCTTCCTCCCGTGGTCACCGGACGCAGTCTCTGGCCGGTTCTCAAATCCGG
>CBFGPU010000768.1:0-2035 GCA_965650715.1 uncultured Haloferula sp.
CATTTGCGACAACCTATCAATACCCCACGACAGCTGCCAGCCATCGGCCGATTGATTCTAATTGCATCATTAGTTCGACAAATCGAATTCACCAAATTCATGACCCGTCCTGATACTCGGTCGTCAGGCGATTTCGGATAAATCTGAATGCACTCTTCGATCAAGGCACCTCCGCAGCCTCCAGCCGCAGGAATCCCCTCACACCGAGCGGCAACCATGCCCGGCGCGTTTCGGTGGTCCCGTCGGTGGAAATCAAGTCGTCGTGCTCCGCCGGCAGCCAGGTGCCGAGGGACCCCGACTGCCAAGCGCTGAGCGTGCCGTCGTCCCGATCCTTGCGAACCGCGTAGTCCAGGACGAAGCGCGGCTCTCCTCCGTTGAGATCCACTCCCGAAGACAGTCCGGTATAAGCCCGCGGATCGGTCCCCATCAGGTACTCGATGAAGTTCTCCAAGCCGTCGCGATCCGGATCCTCGTGCGCCGCTCCTCCGGACAGCGTGAAATTCGCCAGCCGCCAGGCATCGTATCCACCGATGTCGGCGCCCGGGCCGGGCGCAGCCGCGACCCATGCCGCCGGATCACTACCCCACTTCCGGACACCCAGGCGGCGGATCGAGGAACCCGAGCCCGACGCGGTCGTGGGCCACGGTGCCGAAGAAAGGTAGTTCACCTCGTCCTCCACCATCAGCCCCACATACGCCGGATCTTCTGCCGGCGGAGGCACCAGACGCCGTAGCCGGACCAGCCCGGCGGCATCTCCCAAGCTGTTCGCCGCCGACCAAGGCCCGATGATCCGCACACCTGCGGACACCCCGTATTGCGAGCGGAACGCGCTGGTCTGCGCCGGTTGCAGGACCGGATCGAAGGCCACCAGCACCACGGCTTCCACGGGATTGATCGTGAACCCGGCAGGGAAATCGAAGTCCACGTCCCCGCGCAGGGTCCATTTGCCGAGGTCCCCGGCACTGCCGCCCGTATTTGACACCTCGACGAACTCCGGAGTGTTCCCTGCCGGATGATAATGAATTTCGGTGATCTGAACCGGTCCCACCCGCGGAGCGGAATTCGCCGCCGCCGGGGTATAGCTCGCAAGCGGAGTGAACGTCCCGCTTCCGTCCGGCGAACGCCCGTAGGCGATTCCCGGCACGACCGGAGTCCATCCCATCGCGTCCTCGAAATTGTGGAGCTTGCCGCTCAGTGGATCCGCCGAAACCAGCCAAAGGCTTCCGCCGCGATGGCCGTCCAGAGGCATTTCCCCGCCCGGGCTGAATTCCGCCTCACCGATCAGCAGATGGCCTCCTCCCGGGATCACGGTGTCGTTCGGGACGCGGAAGGTTTTGAAATCGTCGCCGCTCTCGGGATCGGCCGCGTGACTCAGGAACCACCCGCTCACATCGACCGCGGATGCTCCGGTATTGAGTAGCTCGAGGGCATCGCGTTGCGGAAGCGTGGTATTGGCCAACACTTCGTTCACGACCACGCCCGACAGTGCGGGCCCGGACGTAATCCCGGGGCTACCGTGCACGGCATCGCTCGATTTCCAGTTGAGCGGATTCTCGTAGTCTGCAGTAGCGCTGCTGCTTCCGAGATACTCGAGCGCGCTGCCGTCACCATCCGCCCGCTCGGGCCATTCGTCCTCGTCGTCGTATGCGAATTCAGCGATCACCGCGCCACTTCGATCCAACAGGCTGATCGTCTCCCCGGCGTTGTCGAGACCGCCGTCGCCCGCCCAGGCCGCGACGATCCGGGCGGCCGCCGCGGAGCCGTAGCGAAGTTCGAACGCCTGCGGATTCTTGGCGATCACCGCCCGGGTCCCCGGCGCGAGCGTGAAGGCCGGAAGCGTGAGCGCCGTGACCGGCGCGCCTTCGCCCAACATGACACCTTCCAGATTCACCGGTCCGGCACTGGTGTTCTTCAACTCGATCCACTCGAAGTCGCCCGCATCCGCCTCCGGCATGGCAGCCGCTTCCGCCGCATTGGGTGTCAGCGGACGGTAGCCGATCGCGCTGACCTGCAGCGTGGCGGCGCTGGCGTAGCT
>CBFGPU010000769.1:0-2034 GCA_965650715.1 uncultured Haloferula sp.
AAGCTCGGCGAGCCGCTTGGTATCAACGTTCTTCTCGCCCATTAGGACGAAGACCCATTCATCATCGGCCCAGCGGGCGACGGACCACTTGCCGTGTTTGCCGATATGGGGCTCGCCCTTCTTCGGGAGCTTGCAGCGGACGTCGCAACGCTTGAAGGCGACGAGGTGGACCACGTCGTTCTCCTGCTTGAAGCAGACGAGGGCCCCGCGCTTGCCATCGATCTTGAGTTCGCGACAGCCGAGACCGGGAATGTCCTTGAGGCCCTTGGGCAGACAGGCATTCGGACAGGGCAGCTTGGCGGATTTGAGATGCTCGAAAAGGGCGTGGTGGTCCGGGTTCTTGAGATCCAGCGTGAAGGTCGGGGACTCGTAGGTGCTGATGAAGCCCGACTCCACCTTGCCGATGCTGATCGGAACCGCCCCGCCGTTATCGCCAGGGGGATCTTCCACCGGCGGCACGTAGCGGGTGACGGAGTCCTGCCCGGCGGGGCCCGAGAGCAGGAAGGCGAACCCGATTCCCGCGGCGGCGGCGAAAGGCACGGCGATGCGCCAGGAGAGGCGGCGCGACTTGCGCTCCCCGGCGACGGTGCGGTCCATCGCGGCGAGGATCTCGGCACGGAGATCCTGCGGAGGACGGATGGAAGCCATGGCTCCGATGACGGAGCGGTCAAAGGAGTCCGGATAGGAGTCGGCATCACCACGCTCGACCGCCAGACCGGCGAGGATCTCCTCGCGCAGGGAGGGCGGGATCGTGACCGCGTTCAGGGCATTGGCGAAATCCGCATCGCTCGCTCGCTCGTGGGCGAGCCAGTCCCCGAGCTCACGATCCTTCGCGGCCCAGGCGAGCGCCTCGGCAAAGTCGGGATTCTCCGCATCCGCGCCATCGGGGCGGAAGCAACGGAGAATGAAGCGGGCTTCTTCCTTATCCATGGTGGGACTTCAGGGCCTCCGGTTGGAGTTGCAGGATGTTCTTCGGCGCGCTGGACGGTTCGGCGGTCATGCGGCGGCGGAGCATTTCCTTGGCCCGCGAGATGCGGGACATGACGGTGCCGATCGGCACGTCGAGAATTTCGGCGATTTCCTTATAGCTGTGTTGCTGGAGGTAAAAGAGGGCAAGCGGGGATCGAAAAGTTTCATCGAGGTCGCCGAGGAGTTCGAGCGCGCGCTGGCCGTCCATCTGGCGCTCGGTGTCGTCATCCTCCGCACAAATGCGGCCGGCGACGGCCTCGGTCAGTTCCTCGTCGGAATAGCGTTTCGACTTCCGGGCGTGGGCGAGGAACTCGCGGTGCAGGGTAGTGAAGAGCCAGGTCTTCGCCTTGTCCCGTTCCTTGAGCTGGTGGCCCTTTTGCGCCCAGATGCAGAAGGTCTGCTGCACCAGGTCGGCAGCGGTGTCCGCACTTTTCGACAGGGACATGCCGAAGCGGTAGAGCGCTTCGTAATGCGTATCGACGAGTGTTTCGAATTCCGACATCGGCTTTTGCTGGGAGGCCTACACAAACGAGTTATTCCGCCATTTTTCATCGCGCAAATGCCCCCCGCTGTCCAGTTTGGCGGGATGAAACCCGTGCTGGCCGCTTTCGCTTTACTCGCTTCCACCGCCTTTGCCACCGGGGAATTCACGGTCGAGGAATCGGCCGGAACGGTCACGGTGAAGCTGGATGGGAAGCTCTATACGGAATACCGGACGGACTCGCGGGTGCCCTACTGCCACCCGCTGGTGTCGGCTTCCGGCGCCTGCCTGACGCGGCACTGGCCGATGGAGAAAGGCTTCAAGGAAGAGGAGGATCATCCGCACCACCGGGGCTTCTGGATGAGCCACGGGGCGGTCAACGGCCACGATTTCTGGGCCTGGACCACGAAGAAGAGCGATCCGAAGATCGAGCACAAGGGAGTGCGGGAGCGGAAGGACGGTTCCTTCACGGTGGATTTGGCATGGACGGCGGCGGGTAAGACGCACCTGACCGAGGAGCGAACCTATGCCTTCTCGCAGATCGACGCGGACACGACAAAAATCAGCGTGACCTCCAAGCTCAC
>CBFGPU010000770.1:0-2028 GCA_965650715.1 uncultured Haloferula sp.
TTGCGGCGGCGCAGGAGCGCACGCTTGCCTTGTCCGATGTCACCGATTTCGACTTCAAAGGAGAACCCGCGAAGCAACTGAGGGTCGTCATCGACAATCCCGGCAGCGATGGCGTCGCGAGGATCGCGGACGTGGAGATCTTCGGAAGGAAGCTATGACCGCTTGATCCGGTCTGCGGGGCGGGGATGGAATTGCATGGAAATACCGGCGCAGGCCGGGGAGTATCGTTCTGATCCGGATCCCGCCGCGCCCACATGCCTTCGACCCGCCGCCATTTTCTCAGATCGGTCTCGCTGCTCACCTTGGCCGCCCGAGCGCAGGACGCGCCGCAGGTTCTGGTCGGCAAGCCCCCAAAGGGAATCCGCATCGAGAAGGTCGGATTCGAGTACGAGGACTTCAAATACCGCGCGCCGTACAAGTTCGGCGGCACGGCGGTGGACCGGGTGACGCTCCTCAACGTCACGGTCGAGGTGTCCACGCCCGCCGGCAAATCCGCGAAGGGTTTCGGATCCATGCCGCTGGGCAACATCTGGTCCTTCCCCTCGAAGACCTTGCCCTACGAGGCCACTCTGGGAGCGATGCGGAAACTGGCCGAACGGATCGGCAAGATCACCGGCAGTTTCAAGGAGACGGCCCATCCCATCGAGATCAACTTCCTGCTCGAGCCGGAATATCTCAAGGCGGCTTCCGAGGTCTCGCGGGAACTCTCGCTGGCCGAGCCCATCCCGAAGCTTTGCACCCAGGTCACCGCCAGCGCGTTTGACGCGGCGCTGCACGATGCTTTCGGCAAGGCGCTCGGTCTGAACTGCTATCAAACCTACTCCGCGGAACTGATGGGCCACGATCTCTCGCGTTATCTCAACGCGGATTTCAAGGGCGAGTCGCTCGAAACCTACGTGTCGAAGGAGCCGCGCGATTGGATATGGCTGTTTCACTCGGTGGGAGGACTCGATGCCGTTACCCCCGGAGAACTGAAGGAACGTCTGAACGACGGCTTGCCCGAAACCCTCTCCGAATGGATCAGGCGCGACGGTCTGCAGCGCATCAAGATCAAGCTTCAGGGCGAGAATCTGGAATGGGACATCGCCCGCACGGTGGCGATCGACCGTGTGGCCCGCGAGACCCGTCCCGATGTGGAATGGAAGTACTGCTGCGACTTCAATGAGCACTGTCCGGATGTGGATTACCTTCTGGAATTTCTCCGGAAGGTGAAGGAGCAGTCACCGCAGGGATTCGAGAGCATCCTCTATCTCGAGCAACCCACCCGCCGCGATCTGCGGGCTGACCGTGACAACCTCATGCACGAGGCCGCGAAGTTCCGCCCTGTCGTGATCGACGAGTCGCTTACGGATCTGGAGAACCTCATGCTATCGCGCGAGATGGGTTACACCGGTGCGTGCCTGAAAGCCTGCAAGGGGCAGTCCCATGCGATGCTGATGGCCGCCGCCGGGCAGAAATACGGGATGTTTCTCTGTGTGCAGGACCTCACCTGCCCGGGGGCGTCGTTCATCCACTCCGCCGGCATTGCTTCGCACGTTCCCGGGCTCTCCACGATCGAGGGCAACTCGCGCCAATACGTGCCTGCCGCCAACGCCGCTTGGACCGGAAGGTTCCCCGGACTTTTTGAGACCGGAGACGGCAAGCTCCTAACCAAACAGCTCGTTAAACCTGGCCTCGGCGCCGTAGAGTGACTCGCTGCGCCAGGGGCGAGGGGACATCGGAGAAGAAAATGGATCCCTCCGAAAAGCGGGGATGAATCAGCGGAAAAGCTGGCGGACCGGGAGGGATTCGAACCCTCGGTACCCTTGTGAGGTACGCACCTTTAGCAAAGGTGTGCTTTCGACCACTCAGCCACCGATCCTCGGAACTTGCGTCGCGCGGAGGCTGCACACAGCCGCGAAGGTTCGTCAACCATCCCGCGAAGGAAATCTGGCAGTTTTTCGCAGGCTTGAAATCACCCCTCAAGCCGTGGCGCTATGCGGTCATGCGCATGCTCTTGCTCCCCGCTCTGGCCCTTCTCGCTTCGTG
>CBFGPU010000771.1:0-2020 GCA_965650715.1 uncultured Haloferula sp.
ACCAAGTCCAGATAGCGGGAGTCTTCCACGGTCGCATTGTTGTGGCCGATCGTGGTGCCGAAGACCCTCACCTTGTTCTTCCCGTAAACGTTGGTCCACGCCACCACGGCGTCCTTCTCGCCCTCCTGCTTGCCCTTGGCCAGTTCGTCCGCCGTGTCGAAGACCTTCACGTTGTTGTAAAGCTCCTCGTTGATCGTGGTCCAATCCTTCATGCCTTTGGTCACCACGTGGTTCTTGAAGGAAATATCGATCGGCTTCTGGGCACCGTGGCGGCTGGACTGGATCCCCAGGAACTCGAACCACAGCGCGTCCAGCGACCCTTCCTTCGCCGGCTTGCCGATGTCACCCACCCGGTAGCTGTGCATCGCGCAGTGCAGCGCCACTGCCGGAATGCCGTCCTCCACGTGCGGCTTCAGCACGCCCTTCACCGTCGCCTCGTCCTTGATGTCCGCGGCGCATTCGTCGTGGATGATCAGATCGTAGCCCGCGCCGTAATCGGGATTCCCGTAAATCGGCAGCGCGGGCTTGGTGCTGCCGTCGTCCACGTGGATCTGGTCCACGGTTACGTTGATCCGCTCCTCCAAGCCCTTCTTCAGGATCTCGGTCTGCCTTTTGTAATCGTGGCAGCAGCCCCCGGTGATGAGCATGACCTTGAGCGGTTTAGCATCTTGGCCGGCGGAAATGCCGGCGGAAACGAGGAGGCCGCAGAGCGCGAGGAAGGAGGCGGATTTCATGGATCGATGGGATCGGATGGTTTCGGGCGGCAGATCCGCCGGATGTGAGTCTGGAACGGACCCATACCGCTCGGGAAGCCCCGTTTGTTCACCTCAAAGGGGTAGCGGACCCCTCCAAAAGGCATCCTTGCTTCCTCCCCGCGAGCGTGCCAACATGAAAGGTGAGAAAGGAGTTTTCGTCGCTATGAAGGAACTGTTCGACGCATGGAAGGACGTGGACCGCAACAAGATCGCGGCCTTGCTCAGCGTGGTCCCCGGGTTGGGGCATCTCTACAAACACCACTACATCGACGGCTTCGGAATCCTGGTCGTCGGCAACGCGCTCATGATTTTCGTCGCGTTCTGGTTGTCGTTCGCGACCTTGGGGCTGTCCTTGCTGGTGGTCCCCGCCATGTGGATCGCCTCGATCGCCTATTCGGCCTATTGCGCGCCGGATCAGCACGGGGCTCATCCCTGGCTGCATGTCTGGAAGCATCGCTGGGAACACGGCCTGCGGGGCCACGACAAGCCCGCCCCCGCCAAGGTGGGCCGAAAGATGTAACCGGCCTTCGTTCGCTTGCGCGAAGCCCGCATGCCCCGTAGTCACGAGGCATGGCTCTCGAACTTGTACCTGCCGCCGCGGGGGAAATCCCGGTGCTCTCCCGCATCTGCCATGAGGCTTTCTCCGCGTTGCACGACCGCTTCGGAATCGAACGCGATATCCCCGATGTCGCCGTCGGCGAGATGATCATTTCCCAGGTCGTCAAACGCGCGGACTACACCGGCGTGATGGCGGTGCTCGACGGCCGGGTGGTCGGCTCGAACTTCCTCCTCCAAGCCGATGAAGTGGCGGGGGTCGGTCCGATCACGGTCGATCCGGCAGTCCAGTCGCAGGGCATCGGCCGCGCCTTGATGCAGTGGGTGATCGATGAAGCCCGCCGCCGCGAGATCCGCCAGACACGGCTGTTCCAGGAGGCGCTCAATACCACCTCGCTCTCGCTCTACACCTCGCTCGGCTTCGACTGGCGGGACTCCGCGGCCCTGATGCAGGCCGTACCCGCCGCTGCCGAAGACCCCACCGTGCGGCCCGTCACCGCGGATGACCTCCCCGCTATCGCGGACCTCTCGCGGTCGGCATACGGGTTCTCCCGCGCAAATGACGCCGCGCGCCTCATCGAATGGGAAGTCCCCGGGTTCCTGCGCGTGCTCGACGGCCGGCCCGTCGCGTACCTCTTCGGCACGCTCTTCGGCCACGCGGGCGCGATCAATGACGAGAATCTCTTCGTCCTCGCCAGCCAAGCCGCACG
>CBFGPU010000772.1:0-2014 GCA_965650715.1 uncultured Haloferula sp.
GGAGCTCGTCGTCAGGCTCCGTGAACTGCCGGGCCTTGAAGACCTCGCGCCGAAATACAGCGTTAGCGGGGAACAGCCTTTCTCCCGCATGCTCGTGCGCTTGAAGAAGGAGATCATCGCCTTCGGGGTGGAGGGCATCGATCCCGCCACCTACACATCGCCCCGCATCGGGGCGCGCACCCTCAAGCAATGGCTCGATGAAGGCAAGCCGGTCGTCCTCTACGACACCCGCAACGACTACGAGGTGAAGCTCGGCACCTTCCGCAATGCCATCCCCGCCGGCATCGATCACTTCCGCCATTTTCCCGAAGCCGTCGCGAAACTTCCGCCGGAAATGCGGGACGCACCCGTGGTCACCTTTTGCACCGGCGGCATCCGCTGCGAAAAGGCCGCCCCCTTCATGGAGCGCGCGGGCTTCCGCGAGGTCTATCAGCTCGAAGGAGGCATCTTGAAATACTTCGAGGAAGTCGGCGGCGACCACTACGACGGCGAGTGCTTCGTCTTCGACCAGCGGGTCGGCGTCGATCCCGCGCTGCGCGAGACCGGTTCCGCCGTTTGCTTCGCCTGCCAGGCTCCGCTCACCGCGGAGGAGCAGGAGGATCCGCGCTACGTGCCGAATGTCTCCTGCCCGCATTGCCACCGCTCCGATGCCGATCGCCTGCGCGAGCGCATCGCCGCTCGCCACGAGGCGCTGGTCCGTGCGACGCAGCCGCTCCCGGGCTGCGTGCCTTATGAAAACCGCCGTCCGATCCGCGTTCCCGCGCATCTTGATGGCTCACCCATTCTGGCCGTGTTGGAAAGCCTGTTCCCGCACACATCGCCGGAGGGTTGGGAAGCGTATCTAACAGACGGCCTGATTCTCGATCCGAAAGGAATGCCTGCCGCTTCCGATCAAACCGCAAGGGCAGGGGAGGAATGGCAACGCATCTTTCCGGGCACCGTGGAGCCGGAAGTGAATGTCGCGATTCGGGTCCTTCACGAGGACGAAGCAATCATCGTCCTGCACAAGCCTGCTCCCTTGCCAATGCATCCGAGCGGGCGCTTCAACCGCAACACGCTGGTTCATTTCCTGCACGAAGCATGGCATCCCGAGAAACCGCGCCCTGCCCATCGCTTGGACGCCAATACCAGCGGCCTCGTGGTTTGTGCTCGTACCCGCCATTTCGCCAAGCTCCTCCAACCGCAGTTCAGCCGCGGGGAGATCGGGAAGACCTACCTCGCCCGCATCATGGGTCATCCGCCCGAAGATTCCTTCACGATCGATGCTCCGATCTCGGAAGAGCCCCGCGCGCTCGGCGCGAGGGGAATCGATGACACCGGCTTGGAAGCCCGTACCGAATTCCGCGTCCTGAGCCGCGATCCGGACGGGACAAGTCTGCTGGAAGTCACCCCTCTAACAGGCCGCACCAACCAGATCCGCATCCACCTCTGGCATGCCGGATCTCCCATCAAGGGCGACCCCGCCTATCTCCCGCAGGGCAAGCGTGGAGACACCCAGACACTTTCCGTCGGCTCCCCGCCGATGTGCCTGCACGCATGGAAGATCGCATTCCGGCATCCGCTCACCGGGTCCCCCGTCGAATTCACCGCCGAGCCCCCATCCTGGGCCGAGGCAGGGACGTCTCTCCGAGACGTCCGGCTGGTGGTGGCTCTCCTTCCGTCCGATTCACGCCCCGCCTAACAACCCGCCTCCCCTCGATCCCGAAGGGATCACAGCGCAGTAGCCGGTGGTTGAGCGAAGCGACACCACCGGTTGACCGTATCCACCATCACCGATCCCGTAGGGATCGCAGCGAACTGCGTTTTTTCACCCGTTCACCCCTTGCAGATCCGCCCCGGGGCCGGGGTTGAGCCGGAAGCGTTTCAAGGGATTCCATCTCCACTTCTTACTCTGAATCCCGACCGAAATCCGTGCAATCCGTTGAATCCGTATATTCCGTGGCAAACCGTCCCGATGCTTCGTGCGGATCCCCGCATCCACAATGAGTCCTTAACCGTCCTGCTCTGAAGCCCG
>CBFGPU010000773.1:0-2014 GCA_965650715.1 uncultured Haloferula sp.
GCCGCGCCGGTGACGCTTTCCCATCTCGCCAGCTATCTTCAGAAGGCGCAAACGGTGGAGGAATGGCGGTGGGCGCTCGAGGCGGCACGCAGGGACCACAGGGATCTCAGCAAGCCGCCGGCCAAGTGAGCGGGTGCCGAAGTCATGACCGGCGGAATGGACAATCGCCGGTGGAAATGACCGGCGTCAGTCGGCGGGTTCCAGAATCTCGAGTTGATAGAACTGGCTCGCTTGGCCGGGGGTCGCGGGCAGGGCGATGTCGCCGTCCATGGGCTCGATGGTTTCGATC
The DNA here is from genome assembly GCA_965650715.1 of uncultured Haloferula sp. GTDB lineage: Bacteria > Verrucomicrobiota > Verrucomicrobiia > Verrucomicrobiales > Akkermansiaceae > Haloferula. The sequence continues at coordinate 290 of CBFGPU010000773.1, forward strand.
GGGGTCCAGCCGGCGAGGTTGGGTGATTTCCTGACCTGGTAGCCGAGCAGTTCATCGGCATCCCAGTGGAGGCGTTGGGCGGGGCTGCCGGGGGATTCAAGGGTCGGTACGCCGCGGCCCTCCCGTGCGTCCCGGACTGCATGGAAGAAGCGGTCCCATTTCTTCAAGGGCAGGGCGTTGTCCGTGTTGAGGACATCGCCGCCATAGAGTTCCACGTAGGTCGAGCCGTAGTTCCTCCAGGCATGGCGGATCCCGGTGATCGGGGTGCCGCTGGCAATCTCCGGCGGCACCGGGTCGCCCGGCTTGAGGGTCCAGGGGCGCAGTGCCTGGAACATGATGTAGGTTTCCGAGGACGCGGCGTGGAGCAGGAAGCCGAGGGTGTCGGTCCGGGGGCCGGCATCGCTCAGGGTTTCCTGGAAGTAGCCGAGGGCAGGTTTGCCCGGGACGTTGAATTCCGTCTGCAGCCGTTCGAGGACCGCCTCGTCCATCGGGACTCCTGCTTCGTTGTCGTCCATCCGGAAGAGCGCGAGGAAGCCGTGTTTGTTAGAGAATGCGGTCCGGTTGATCGAGACGGCATCGACGACCGACTGGATGAACTTCGCGCGCGTGTAGTCGGGATGGCTGACCAGCGTGTCCGATAGTTCCCGCAGGCCTTGTAAGCCCACGATGGAGGCGTCCACGGATTCGAGGACAGGATGATCGGCGATCCGCCAGTCGGTGCCCGGGACCGGGTGGTCTGCCAGATGGGTGATCATCGCCTGATAGGCGGCGAGAGTGCGCGGGTCCCAAGGCAAGGGCTGGATGCCGCCCTGGGTGGGGTGGGGATTGGTCCATGTGGTGATGCCGGGCGGATCGAGGAGGTAGGCCGGTGCCTTGTGGATGAAGATTTCCAAGGTCATCTTCTTGCCCCGCGACCGCAGGTCCTCGAGCGCGGTGTCCATGCGGGAGAAGTCGTATTGCGGGGCCTGCGTGGCGGCGTTCCAGGTCTCGATGTCGCTCCATGGAATCCGCAGCGTGTAGCCGGAAACGTGGTCGAGATCGAATTTCGCGATCTCCCCCGGGACGTTATGGGTATCGCCGATGACGTAGATCCCCGCCGGGCCTGCCGGAGCGGCGGCGGCCGGCCCGGCTAACAGAATGGCAGCCGCATGGACGAGGCGGAACGTTCGCTTGCCGCGGGGAGGGAGGGGGCGGAGGGATGGCTCCAGCATGTTGCCTTGGGAAACTCCGGGCGGGGCGCTTGGTTGCGCGGTTGCGAAGGGAGCTTGTCCAGCGGAAGGCCGGGCGCTCCCTTTTCCCGGGCCACCATCCGCCGGACATCTCAGAGACGGTCCCTGCCTTCGTGAGGCGGGAGATGGAGAGACATGTCCCGTCGGTTCCGCGTTCTCACGAACGCGCCTACGGTGAGGATATGTGGCGACCGGAGGGTTCGAGGGAGCCGTGATTGGTTGGAATCGCAATCGGCGCTGACCCCGCCCACCAGCCATTACCTGTCCTAACAATTCAGGCGACGCTTCGGCTTGCTTCGCCGCCTGAGGCTTGGCATGCTCCGGAATGGATGGCTATCAGGCTTGGTAAACGATCGATGCTTCTGGGTGCCGGGGCGCTGCTCCTTGCACTTGGCGGCTTCGTGGCCAGGCAGGGGCTTGGGACTCGATCCGATGCCTCCGGGCGGGACCGCGGGGAGGCCGGGCATGCGGAGGATGTCTCCGAGGAGCGGCACGA
>CBFGPU010000774.1:0-2012 GCA_965650715.1 uncultured Haloferula sp.
TCGCCGATGGCGACTTTGAGGCGGCGCTGGTATTCATCGCGGGGGATCTCCTGGCCGCCGAGGCGGCGGAGGTGGTCGGTGAGCCACTGGGTATCGAGCAGGAGGAAGCCGCGGGCGCGGAGTTCTTCCACGAGGGCGACCAGGGCGATCTTCGAGGCATCGGTCTTCCGGGAGAACATGCTCTCGCCGAAGAAGGCGCGGCCCAGCGCGACGCCGTAGAGGCCGCCCTGCAGGCCTTCGTCGTCATGGCACTCCACCGAGTGCGCGTAGCCGAGGCGGTGGAGCAGGCAGTAGCTCTCGAGAATGGTGATGTCGATCCAAGTGCGGTCGCGGTCGGCGCAGCCCTGCATGGTGCCGCGGAAGTCGGTGTCCCACTTCACGGTGAAGGGCTGCTTCTTCATCGCGCGTTTCAGGCCGTGCGGGATGTGGAATGCGCCATCGAGCGGGAGGATGCCGCGCATCAGCGGGGAGAACCAGGTGAGTTCGCCTTGGTCCGCCATCGGGAAAACGCCTTGGGCATAGGCACCGAGAAGGACCTGCGGCGGGATGATCTGGGCTGGCGGGAATCCTGACACGGTGTCGGAGCGAATCTATCAGCGATTTCCGGGAAGGCTCAACCGGATTCCATGTCGCGGAGGAAACACGGAGAAAGGCAGAAGGAGTCGGGGAGTTCATATCAAAATCCCATCCATCCGAGCCATCGTGGTCCCCTTCCCTTGCCTGCATCAGGATTTCTATTTGCGGCGGGCCGGATGCCGGTTGAAATCCCCGTGGCGATCCACCACGCTGCCCACCCCGATGCAAGAGCGCCTCATCATCGACCTCGCCACCCTGCCGGAAGAAGGCAAGGACTTCGGCGGCGAGCTGTCCCCGGAGATCTTCGGCCTGCCGGAGCGCGATCCCCAGCCGACCGGCCCGCTGGTTTACGAGCTGCGGGCCCACCGTTTCGGCTCGGAATTGTTGCTCAGCGGCAGCCTTGCCGCGCCCTTCGAGCTGACCTGCGTGCGGACCCTCCACCCCTTCGTGAAAACCCTCCGCGTGGACCCCGCGAATATCTCGGTAGAGATTGAGCAGGAAGGACCTCTGGACGTGACGGAGGCGCTGCGGGAGGAGATCCTGCTGGAAATCCCGGACCACCCGCGCTGCGACGAGGCGGACGAGCCGATGCACTGCGAGATCGATCCCCGCTATTTGGCAGTGGACAAACCCGGCGAGGATGCGGTAGAGACCCGCCCCCGCGCGACGGGGGACGACCGCTGGGCCGCCCTCGACGCACTGGATAACCTCGATTCCGAACGCTAAATTCTCTTACCGCCATGGCCGTACCAAAGCGCCGTCAGTCCAAAAGCCGGCAAAAGATGCGCCGCGGCGCCAATCGCTGGCGCGCCCCGATTTTCAAGACCTGCCCGGAGTGCAGCAGCCGCGTGCCGTCGCACATTGCCTGCCCGTCCTGCGGCTACTACGCGGGCCGCAAGGTGCTTGAAGTGGACGCGCTCTGAAGCGCTCCGCACCGGATTTTTCGAGATCGCCGTGCCGGTTCGTCCGGCCCGGTGATTTCTTGTATCCGGTGCCTGCGACCTGCCCGCCATGAAAGTAGCACTCGATGCCATGGGTGGCGACCACGCGCCCGCCGTGAATATCGGCGGGGCGAAGGAAGCGCTGCTTCTCTATCCGACGATCGAAAAAATCTTCCTGGTGGGCGACGAGGCGGCCCTGAAGGCGGAGTGCGCGAAGCAGGGACTTTCCCTTTCCGATCCCCGCGTGGCGATCGTGCATGCGCCGGAGGTGATCGGCATGGCCGAGCCGGGCGCGAAGACGGTCCGGCGCAAGAAGCAATCCTCCATCAACGTGGCGATGGACCTGGTCAAGTCGGGCGAGGCGCATGCCTTCGTCTCCGCCGGGAACACGGGTGCCGCGGTGGCTTCCGCGACGATCAAGCTGCGGCTGATCGAAGGCGTGGACCGCGCGGGCATCGCCTCCGGCCTGCCGAACGAACACGGCGTGTGCCACTT
>CBFGPU010000775.1:0-2004 GCA_965650715.1 uncultured Haloferula sp.
GGCCGTTGATACGGCGGATGAATTCAAGATTGCTCGGGCACCAAGGGGCGTCCGGGCGCACGCTCTGCATGTACTTGCGAATCGCCTCCCGCGTGCTGGGGTCATCCCAACTAAGAGGGAGATGGACCACGCGCGCGGGCACCTCGATCTGCTCGAGCGGCGGGAGCGAGAGGATGCCATTGCGGATGATCCGCCAGAGATCGTCGCGCGAGACGAGCGCCGGGTCGAAATGAACCTGCAGGGAGCGGATCCCGGGTGTCAGGTCGATGATGCCCGGGATCTCCTGCTCCTTCAGCCATTCGTGAACGACGTGGACCTTGAAGCGGAGCTTGAGGTCGAGATGGTGCGGGCCGAACTCGATCAGGAAGTAGCGGTCCCCCGCCCTGCGGACCACAACGGCCTCGTCGCCTTCGCCGAAGGAGTCGATGAGGCAGGAGCCGAGAGGCAAGGGTTGAGGATCGGCAAGTTGGTCGCCGGAGCCGGAGAGGAATGCCTCCACCTCGCGGATGCGGGCGGTGGCCCATGCTTCATCCACAGGGACGAAGCGGATCTTGTCGCCGGGATGAAGCTGACCGAGCTTCCACAGCTCGGCATCGACGACGACCACGGGACAGACGAAGCCACCGAGGCTGGGTCCATCGGGACCGAGGATGACCGGCATGTCGCCGGTGAAATCCACCGCGCCGATGGCGTAGGCGTTGTCGTGGAGGTTCGAGGGGTGAAGTCCGGCCTCGCCGCCGTCGGCGCGCGCCCACTTCGGTTTCGGGCCGATCAGGCGGACACCGGTGCGGGCGGAGTTGTAGTGGACCTCCCACGCGGTGGCGAAGAAGGTATCGATGTCTTCGTCGAGGAAGAAGTCGGGGGCACCGTGAGGTCCGTAGAGGACGGCGATGTTCCATTCGCGGGTGATGGGGATCGCGGGGGAAGAATGTTCAGCGACAGGAGTGTCGCTGCTCCTTATCCCGGGGACAGGAGTGTCCGCTCTCCTTATGCCCAGGACATCGCCGGGAAGGAGGGCGCGGCCGAAGGGACCGCCGAACTTGCCGAGGGTGAAGGTGGAGGCGCTGCCGAGGTAGTCCGGGGATTCAATGCCGCCCGCGACCGCGAGGTAGCAGCGCATGCCGGGGCCTTCGATGCGGCCGATCCTGAGGGTATCGCCTGCTGTTAGAACGACCGGGGAGGAGGTATTGACGGGCTCGCCATTCCTCATGACCAGCACGCTTGCCCCGGCGACGGCGACGGTGGTGGCGGTATTGAAGCGGAGGGATGGGCCGCCCAGCGTGATCTCGAGCGCGGGCGTGCCCTCGGGATTGCCGAGCATCCGGTTCGCGAGGCGGAAGGAGAGCGAATCGAAGGGACCGCAGGGAGGAACGCCTACCTCCCAGAGTCCGGTGCGGCCCGGCCAGTCCTGGATGGTCGTCATCGTACCGGCGGACAGCACATCGATGGTGGCCGGCCTGTAGTCGAAGCCCGCCATGTCGCGCATGGCGACGCCGCCCGTGACGAAGGGCGACCACGCGGCCACCTGCCGGAGGTAGCGCAAGTTGGTCTCGATGCCGGAGATCCGGGTTTCGTCGAGTGCGCGGGACAGCGCCGCCACGGCTTCCTCGCGGTTGGCCGAGTGGACCATGACCTTGGAGAGGAGCGGATCGTAGAAGGGGCTGACTTCGGTGCCCGCGGCGATCCAGCCATCGCAGCGGGTCCAGGCGGGGAAGCTCGCTTCGGTCAGGAGTCCGGAGCTCGGGCGGAAGTTGTGATTGGGGTCTTCCGCATAGACGCGGGCCTGGATGGCGTGGCCTGTCGGCGAGGGGGCCGCGGCGGGCATTTGCCAGGATTCGTCGAGGGCGAGACGGATCATCCACTCCACGAGGTCGATACCGGTGACGAGTTCGGTCACGCCGTGCTCGACTTGCAGACGGGTATTGACCTCAAGGAAGAAGAAGTCGCCACGATCGGCATCGTAGATGAACTCGACGGTGCCCGCGGAGCGATAGGCGACGCTTT
>CBFGPU010000776.1:0-2003 GCA_965650715.1 uncultured Haloferula sp.
ACGGGGGCGGACGGAGCGGGGATTTACAATACCGGCGCCCTCTCGCTCGCGACAACTCTCGTCTCCACGGGATCCGCCAATGGCGTTGGCGGAGGGCTCGCGAATGAAGGGCATGCCACCCTGGATCGCTGCACCTTCAGCGAAAACGTGTCCGAAGTCGGTTCCGGAGGCGGTGCGGAGAATTTCAGCGGCGCGGTGATGACCGCCACCAACTGCACCTTCACGGGGAACATCGCGGATGACGATGGCGGTGCCGGCGCCGGGATCCTCAATGCCGGAACCCTGTCCCTCAACCATTGCTCCGTCATCGCGAACGGAATCGACCTGGTCATCCCTGGCGGCGGAATCTACAACACGCCGGCCGGGCAACTGAGCCTCGTGAATTCCATCGTCGCGGGCAATTCCCCTTCCTCGCCGTCGCCGGACATCCAGGGGAGCATCACCGAACTCGGCGGCGTCAATCAGGTCAGCTCGACCGCCGGGATCACCACGCTCTTCTCGGGCGTGGTCGGCGATCCCCTGCTTGCTCCGCTCGGCGACTATGGCGGGCCGGTACCGGTGATGCCTCCCCTGCCCGGCGCTCCGGCGATCGAGGCCGCGGAACTGTTGCCGAATACTCCCGCAACGGATCAATTGGGCAATCCGCGACCTGCCGGTCCCGCCCCGGACATCGGCGCGGTCGAAGCCGTGCCTTTCGGTCTCCTTGGCCTGGAGGATCTCGACGAGGATGGAATTCCGGATCTCCTGGAAGCCCCGCTCGGGCTCACGGTGGGGTCGGACGATTCCGACAGCGATGCCGATGGCGACGGCTCCACGGATGCCGAAGAAATCGGGAACATGACCGACCCCTTCGATCCCGCGGCCTACTTGCGAATCGTCGCGTTCGCAAAGGCACCCGGATTCGATCCGGTGACCGATCCGCGGTTCAACATCAGCTTCCCGACATTCCCCGGTCTCACCTACTCCGTAGAGGCGGACGAGGATCTGGATTTCTCAGGTGCCGGTCACGGGATCGTCGTCCCTGCCTTCACTGCCGATGACTACGCGGCGGATTTCGAAATCACCCTGCCCCCCGGACGCGGCTTCGCCCGCGCTCGGAGGCACTAGGCTTGCTGGCATCGCGCGTTGTTGCCGTCCGATCGGCTGGCCGTCAGCGAGGGCACGGCGGGTCTGTTCGTCTTGGCCTCCGCGGCGGGCAACAGTCAACCGGCATGAATCTGGATCACTTCCTTGGCCAAGGTGCTGCCAAGTGCCGGGAACTGGCTGCGGGCGGAATGCCCGCGCCACGTGGCCCAGGCATCCTGCCCGGTGTCCCGCCTGAAGATGACCGGAGGCGGGGCCGGTCTCCGGACTTTTTTTAGATTTCCGTCAAGGTAGGAGCCTGGCGAATCATTCTGCTATTGATGAACGTCAATGGTCCCGCGCCACAGGAGCACACGCTGCAGGTGCAGCGTTTGTTCGTGGAGCATCATATGCGGATCAAAGGCTTCGTGTTCGCGCTACTCCCGGATTTCGCGCTGGCGGATGATGTGGTGCAGGAGACGTTTTTGACGGTTACCCGGAAGGCTCACAAGTTCGAGCTGGGCACCGACTTTCTGAAATGGGCGAAGACCACCTCTGGCGGAACCCGGGTCATGGTAAGGCCAAAGGCCGAGGGGAAGGAGTAGGTCCGACTGAAACGATCAACATCCTCCCGGCCCCATGTGTCCGCATAGCCCACCGGCATGGGGCACGCCGAACGTGCGCGACGACGGCCGCGGCTTCGATGTCGCGGAGCGGGTCGGCAAAGGCTTCGGCATCATGCAGGCACGAGCGGGGCGCCGCGCGCGGGGGCAACCTTACGATTGACAGCCGGCCCGGAAAAGGCACTGAAGTTTCCGCGACTCCACCCACATGAAAAACCCAATCCGCCTCATCGTCGCCGACGATCACCCGTCGCTGCTGGCCGGACTGGTCGCCATTCTGGAGCGTCAGCCCGACCTGAAAGTCATCGCCGAAGCGGG
>CBFGPU010000777.1:0-1999 GCA_965650715.1 uncultured Haloferula sp.
GAGCTCGCGGTGCTTGCGCGGTTCATGCAGATTATTCCCGACGACTTCTGCCGGGATTTCGCCGGACGGTTGATCAATATCCATCACAGCTTCCTGCCGGCATTCATCGGCGCGAATCCTTACAAGCAGGCCTACGAGCGCGGGGTGAAGTTGATCGGGGCGACCTGTCACTATGTCACCGCGGATCTGGATGCGGGACCGATCATCGAGCAGGAGGTCGAGCGGGTGCAGCACTTCCACGCGCCGAACGATCTGGTGAGGCTGGGAAGGAATTGCGAACGGATCGCGCTGGCGAAGGGGATCCGGTATCACGTACACGACCGGACGATCATCGACGGGCACCGGGCGATCGTGTTTCCGGATTGATCCAAGACGTAAGCTTCCGGGGGAAGCCGTGCTTCTTCCGCCGATTGCGAAGCGGTGGATGGAGAGATGGCATGGAACGGTTTGCCGATTGTGCGGGGACCGGGTTGGCGGACAGATTTCCCGATATGAGACCCGCGTGTGTCGTTCTCGCCTGGTGTGCCGCCGTCTTCCAACTCTCGGCAAGCGCGGCTCCGCTGCCGGATGGACTCTATGCGGAGGTGTCCACTCCGCGTGGGAAGATCACCGCGGAGCTTTACTACCGGCAGGCCCCGATGACAGTGGCCAACTACGTGGGGCTTGCCGAGGGGGTGCTGGGGCCGGCCGTGGGGAAGCCGTTTTTTGACGGGTTGACATTCCACCGCGTGGTTCCGGACTTCGTCGTCCAAGGAGCGGATCCCACCGGTACGGGTTCGGGAGATGCCGGATACCTGTTTCCCGACGAGATTGTTCCCGGGCTGCTCCATCGCCAGGCCGGTGTCGTGCAGATGGCGAACGACGGCCCGGATACCAACGGCTCGCAGTGGTGCTTCATTCTCCGCCCGTCACCCCATCTCGACTACTTGCACAGCGTGTTCGGCCAAGTGGTCGAGGGCCTGGAGATCCTGCCCCGGATCGAGCAGGGCGATGCGATGAAGGTGAAGATCCTGCGCGTGGGGAAGGATGCGGAGGGGTTCCGTGTGACCCGGGAATCCTTCGCTGCGATGGTGGCGGCAGCGAAACGCTACGAAGGACCGCACCAACCCGGACCGGATGAGCCTTTCGATGATCCGGACAAGCTCTTGCCGACGGATTGGCCGCGCGCGCTCGCGGTGACGCAGGAGCTTGCGAACTTCCAGCGCTTCACGGGCCTGCGGGTAGCCGCCCGCGTGCTTGCGAAAACTCCGGAGGGAGAGGGCGGCATCCCGCGCTATCTCAAGGAGACCGCCGAACATCTCGGGATGGGGCCGGCCGGGGTGCTGGCGGTGTATTGCGCGGATCAGGATCGCTGGCATCTCCACATCGGCCAGGAGGTGGCGGGACTTCCCCCAAAGGAATCGCGCGCCGAGTCGGAGGCCCGTCTGCTGGCAGAGGCCCGCGAACTCCAGGGTGAAATGGTAGCTGCCGCGCTCAAGCGTCTGCCCGCGGATCAAACCGAGCTGGCGCGGTCGGCACATGTCAGGCTGGCGGTGGACGCTATGTTGGACCGGCTGCTTGCGACACTCACGGCGGGCCGGAAACCCTGATTCGCGGGCAGTCCGGTCAGGGTCCTACCGCGTGCCAAGTGGTGACCGCTCCGCACAAATCTCCGAGCGCGCAGCCCACGGATTTGAACAGGGTGATCTCCCGGGCGTCCTGCCGCGCGGCCACGCTTCCCTTGCAGAGTTCGGACAACTCTCCAGCCACCTGATCCGTCGAGAAGGCCCCTTCCGCCACCGGGACAAGGATTTCTCCCGCCTCCTTGAAGCAATTTGCCCGGGTGTCCACGAAGACCCGGGATCGCGTGACCATGGCAGTGTCACACTCGCGTTTGGTGGCGTGGTGATTGCCGAGGAAATCCGTGTGGGTGCCCGGCCCAATCCATTCGCCCCGCACCAGGATGTCCTGGCTGCCGGTAGCGCACACCACGATGTCCGCCTGCCCGCAGGCCTCGGGA
>CBFGPU010000778.1:0-1998 GCA_965650715.1 uncultured Haloferula sp.
AGGATGATCTCGGGCTTGAAGTCGCCCATCTTCGCGATCTTGTGCGCGACGGCGTTCCATTTCTCCTGGGTGGTGAAGACGCGGACGGTTTTGTCGCCGCCGAGCTCATGGCCCATGATTTCCATCACGTTCGTCTTGCGGCGTTCGTAGGAGAAGGGGTCGTAGGAGGGGACCAGATCATGGTGCTCCACTCGCGAGGGCTTCAGCTGGAAGGGAGCCGCCAGCGCCTGCGCGACGGGGACTTCGAAGACCGGGTCCTCCGTCAGCGAGACGCGGATCGTATCGCCAATGCCATCCGCCAGCAAGGAGCCGATGCCGATGGCACTCTTGATGCGGCCGTCCTCACCATCGCCGGCTTCGGTCACGCCGAGGTGGATGGGGTAGTTCCAATCCGCACCCTCCTGTTCGAGGCGGGCGACGAGGAGGCGGTAGGCCTCGATCATGACCTTCGGGTTCGAGGCCTTCATCGAGAAGACGAAATTGTGGTAGTCCATCTCCCGCGCGATGCGGGCGAACTCCAGGGCGCTCTCCACCATGCCGAGCGGCGAGTCGCCGTAGCGGTTCATGATGCGGTCGGAGAGTGAGCCGTGGTTGGTGCCGATGCGCATGGCGCGGCCGAGCGACTTGCAGAGATCGACGAGGGGGGCGAATTCCTCGCGGATGCGCTCGAGTTCCTCGAGGTACTCGGCATCGCTGTACTCGCGGACTTCGAACTTCTTCTTGTCGGCATAGTTGCCGGGATTCACGCGGACCTTCTCGACCCACTTGGCGGCCTCCAGAGCGGCATCCGGCTTGAAATGGATATCGGCGACGAGAGGAACCCGGCAGCCGGCGGCGCGGACCTCGCGGGCGATGTTTTCAAGATTGGCGGCGTAGATTTTGGTCTGGGCGGTGATGCGGACGATCTCGCAGCCGGCCTCCGCGAGTTGGAGGACCTCGGCAACGCAGGCGGGGGTATCACGGGTGTCGGATGTGATCATCGACTGCACGCGGATGGGGTTGGTGCCGCCGATGCCGACGTTTCCGACCATGACCTCGCGGGTCATGCGGCGGGTGTAGGCCAGCAGGTCGGGGCAGTATCGCAGCAGCGCGTGGTCGCTCATTCCGGTTGGAGATACACGATGATCCGGGGATGGGCAACGGCGGACGAATTCGAGTGTCGGCGGCGCTTTCCAGGCGTAAGCTGTCCCACCTGCCATGAAAAAGCGTCAGTTTCTATTCGCCCTCCTGATCTCCCCGCTGCTCCATGCCGAAACGGCTGTGGAAGAGGGCGCACGGGTGAAGGAGCAATTCATCCGGGTGGAGCAGAAGGTGAAGGCGACCGAGCTACAGACGGCGGTGGTTCGATTCACCAAGGGCAATGCAAGCGTGGAGCTGGTCGGCGCGATCCACATCGCAGACAAGAAGTATTACCAGGCGCTGAACGCGCGCTTCACCGGCTACGACGCGCTGCTCTGGGAGGGAATCGGCAACGGGAAACCCGCGGCTCCGGAGGAGATCCGCGAGGAGGAGATGACGGAAGATTCGGCTCCCGAGGCGGCACCTGCCCCGAGGAAGAAGGGGAAGCTGGATGGCCTCCATGGCGCTTATGAAGCTGGCGCGAAGTGGCTCGACCTGGCGTACCAGATGAAGGAGATCGACTACACGAAGCCGAACTTCGTGCACGCGGATCTGAGCATGGAGGAGTTCACGGCACTGCAGGAGCAGCGGGGCGAATCGCTACTGGGATTCATGCTGAAAGCGGGCTTGGAGGCGGATTCCAAAGGGGTGAAGCAGCCGAGCACTTTCAAGCTGCTGACCTCGCTGATCCGGGGGAGCAAGAGCGGCCTGAAGCGCGAGCTGGTCCACACGCTGGGGGCGGGAGACGACCAGGTCGCGGCGCTGGCAGGTGAGAGCGTGATCATCAGCGACCGTAACGCGAAGTGTCTGGAGGTGCTGGCGCGCGAGGTGGAAGCGGGGAAGAAGAAGCTCGGGATTTTTTACGGGGCCGCCCATTTC
>CBFGPU010000779.1:0-1991 GCA_965650715.1 uncultured Haloferula sp.
CTCCCATCCTTGGCCGGGCACCACCTTCAATCGACCGCCGGCCCCGCTTGCCTGCGACTCGTCGCTCCAGCGGGTGTATTCCCAAGGATCACCATTGGCCCAAGCCCAGGCCTCTTCCTCGCGGCTGCCCCCGAGCCAGTAGCCCTCGCGACCGTCGGCGGGAAGCTTCGTCGCCAGCCAGTCGTCCAGCTCCTTGGTGGAAGCGGACAAGAGCTCCCCTCCCGCCGCCGCGGCAAGCTCCGCGGCTTGAGAATAAGTGGACGGCCCGTTCGCAACCAGAATGCGGCCCTCCTCACGCTGCAAGGTGCCGGGCGGATACACCGGGACGCCCGCTGCGATCGATTCGCCGGTGCGCTTCAGCATTTCATCGAGAGCCGCCGGGTTCTTGCCATCCTCCCGCCACTGGATTGCAAAGGGATAGCGATCCCCGGGCTCGCGTGCCTGGAGCCCGCCCTTGCCGTCGAGAATGAGATACGGCCCCTCGCCTTCCGGCTTCAGCGACTCCGGCCACGGGCTGCCATCCACCCAGGACCAAAGATCCGGCCCCGCACTGCCGCCACCGATCCACAGGCCGGCCTCCGCTCCTCCCTCCGCCGCAGGCATGAGCAGGGCGAGCTTATCCAGATCCTCGTCCGACTTCGCGACGAACAAATGCGCGCCGTGCTCCTCCGCAAACGCGGACGCCGCCGGCCATCCCATCGCGGTCGGGATCACCATGAAGCGCGAACTGCCAAGCGCCACGCTGCCCTCGGGCATCTCATCGCGCTTGCCGCCCCGCAGCCGGCTTTTCAACCGGGCCAAGGCCTTGAGCGGCGACTCGGCACGCTGCACGCCGGGCCGCGCGGGCTTGTCAGGCTTGTCGTCTTTCCCCACCGCCGTCGGCACCTCTTTCTCCGGGTCTTCGACCGCCACCGCCCGCTCCACCTGCTCGACCGCCTTCTTGATCTCGGCTGCCTTCGCCTTGCGGTAGGAATTGAACTTCGACCAACCGATCGCCCCGACGACGATGGCTATGGCGAGCATCACCACACCGGCAACCGCACCCGACGACGAGGACGATGAGGACCGCACCACCGTCCGCGGCGCTGCCGCAGGGTGGACCGGATCGGCCAACGGCGCATTGCGGCGCGGGCCCAAGGGCGATTGGTTCGGCAAGGGCGCGGGATACGGCTGCGCCAACGGCGAGAACGGCCGGCGCGACCACGCCTCGAGATCCGCGGACATCTGCTCCGCCGTCTGGTAGCGTTCCTCCGCCACCGGATTCATCGCCTTCTCGCAGATGCGGTCGAGCGTGGCGTCGCAACCGGAAAGCTTCGAGGGCGGGATGTAGCCGTCGTACGGCGGACAGCGGCCGATCAAAAGTTCGTAGAGCACCACCCCCAGCGCGAAGAGATCCGAACGCCGGTCCGCCTGCTCCGGATGCCGCAGAACCTCCGGTGCCACATAGCCGGGCGTCCCCATCACCAGCCCCGAGCCGTCCGAATCCACCGGCCGCGCGAGTCCGAAATCCCCGATCTTCGGCGCGGCCCGCGGCGTAAGCAGGATGTTCGCCGGCTTGATGTCGCGGTGGATCACCCCGTTTTCGTGCGCGTGCGCGAGGCCGTCGCAAATGCCCTTCACGATCCCGACCGCCTGACCCGGATCGACCGCCAGGTTCTGCGCGGAGTGGAACAGCGACTTGCCGTTGACGTACTCCATCACGATGTACGGCATGCCGTCCACCTCGCCATAATCGAAAACCGAGATCAGGTTCGGGTGATTCAGCTTGGCCATCGCCTTCGCCTCGGTCTCGAAGGAGGCGACGAACTGCGCGTCCTCCCCGAGTTCCCGCGGCAGGATCTTGATCGCGACATCCCGGTCCAACCGGCGTTGCCGCGCCTTGTACACCGCACCCATGCCGCCCTTGGCGATGAACGCTTCAAAATCGTACGACGGCAGCAAGGCTGCCAGCGTTTCCAAGGACGGGGCTTCGAAGTTATCCAGGCTCATCG
>CBFGPU010000780.1:0-1989 GCA_965650715.1 uncultured Haloferula sp.
ATACACACCCAGCCTGCATGGATCCGGGGGGACCCTGCAGATTAAAAGGCGGCCTCCGCAGCCCCATCCTGCGGAGGCCGTTCCTTTCTTTACACCGTCCCTCCCTCGCCGCACGCGGGCGCGAGGCCACGGCCCGCCGGAGCACACCCTTGTAGCGCCGCTACAATCCGGAGAAGTCCCAGATCGCCATGACCAGCGCGATCAGGGCGACGAGGCAAACCCCGATGACGAAAGCCATTTCCACTCGCGTCAGCTCCAGCCTGTTCCCGCGTTCCTCCGCCGCCTCACCATCGTCGGGACGCGCATCTCCGGGTTCCGGACGGTTCTGATCGGGATCATGCATGGATGTTGCGATCGGGGTTGAACGAGAGCAGCCGGTTCTCCCCCCTTCCGGGAAGGCAGCGAAGCCGGGTCTTCGAATGGACTCGGTTGGCGCGAGCCAGCATGATCGGCGGATCCATTGCAGGTCTCTTTTGCACGGGGCGTGCCGGGGCGGAGGTCGCGGGTCCGCAGGATGCTGAAAAATGCGCGGCACTTCGCGATTGAACGGCCCGTTCGATCGAAACCATCCTGCGGGCAATGTCCAAACTCGAATACGCGGTGGTGTCGGACCTGAGGCGCGCGATAGAAGTGAAGAAGGTGATCCAATTCTCCTGTCTGGGCGAGCAGTACGAGGTGGAACCCCATTTGCTGGGAAACGCGATCCGCACCCGGGCCATGATCCTGATCGCGTGGGTCCGCGCACCGGAGGCCGGATGGCGGACCTTCCGATTCTCCCTCATCCGCGCTCTCGAATTTTCGAAGGAGACCTTCCACTCCGCGAGGCCCGGCTTCAATCCCCACGATCCCCGAGTGGAGAGCATCGACACCCTTGTGAAGTAACGGAATCGCCACCCGCCCCCCCAGGAATCGCAGCGATGTCCTTTTCACCAACTCGTCCCCGCGGACCATACCTTCGGTTCCGGCGCAGCCGTTCGATTGATGGTTGGAAGAGTGGTGATTGAGAATTTCCACCCTCCTACCACCTCGGCCGCACGCGGGGCAGGAAGCTTTCCCGTAGCACTTCCATCTCGCGCATCTGGTAGAAACGCACCGTCTTCCATCCCGGCCCGCCGGGCCCGTCCAGAATCCACAGCACCACCTCGAAGGAGCAGGTTCGCCGGCTGTTCTCGATCGCGTGCGGTTCCGCCAGGTAGTGCAGGCCGGAGCATACGAAGCGGATCTGTTTGCGGGTTGCGATCGCCTCTCGCAGATCGCTCATTTCGGCGTAATTCAAAGCGGTGGCCATGGTGGCAAGTTACTGCAATCCGCCAGCTGTCAAATGATTCGGCATGGCGTCCGTCGCCGGATCCGCCGGGGAAGCGGTCATTTCTTCTCCTGTGGCCTGCCGGACCCTCCCGCGGTGGGAGCGCCGCTCGGGTTTCCCCCGGCATGCCCGCCGGTCCCGACATGATCCCCCGAACCTGGACTTTGCCCGCCTGCAACGCCCTCTCCACTGCGGGTCTCGGCGTCGCCGGTTGCTTGGGCACCCTGCGGGATCCTCTGCTCCAGATCCGGCCGGAGCCCCGGACCCGAAGGTTGCAGGTAAGCGTGACCCTCGCGGAGCGGAATCGGTTCATCGCGGTCGCAGGATACCGCGACCAGACACAGCGGCAGCAGCAGTCGGTGAGCTTTCATCCTTCTTGCTTCGCAATCCGCGTGCCCGGCGCGGGAACCGGTAAGTCTGCTTCTCCTCCCGTCCTCGAAAGGCGATCTGCAATCCCGGCTTTTGCACAACGCCACCTCCTGCGCGTGCTTCGCCGCCGCTTTGCCGCGCACCGGTTGCCACCGGCCGCTTGGAACGGGAAGTGCGAAAGCGCCGCCCGTCGTCTCCATGGAATCGCCACAGTTGAATCTGAAGACCTTGTCCGGCTCCGACATCGAGTTCCGCGCGGAGACCATCTATTTCCTCGTGCTCGACCGTTTCCACGCGGGCAATCCAGACAAGGC
>CBFGPU010000781.1:0-1986 GCA_965650715.1 uncultured Haloferula sp.
GGCCGCGTTGTCATCGTGGCCGACGATCCGAACCGCGAGAACGAGGCCGACCTGATCGCCGCCGCGGCGCTTTGCACCCCGGAGATCATCTCTTTCATGGCCGTCCATGGCCGCGGCCTGATCTGCGCCCCGATCACCCAGGAGCGGGCCGAGCAGTTGGACCTGCCGCAGATGACGCGCCGGAACCGGGAGGTCCAGCGCACCGCCTTCACCATTTCGGTGGACGCCGCCAAGGGCGTCAGCACCGGCATTTCCTCCGCCGACCGGGCGCTTTGCGTGAAACTGCTGGCGGACCCGAAGGCGGGCCCGGAGGATTTCGTGCATCCCGGGCACATTTTCCCGATCCAGGCCCGCGACGGCGGGGTGCTGCGCAGGGCCGGCCACACCGAGGCTGCCGTCGATCTGGCCCGCCTCGCCGGACAGACACCGGCCGGGGTGATCTGCGAGATCATGAACGAGGACGGCACCATGGGCCGTGTCGGCGATCTCGGCGGCTTCCAGAAGACCCATGGCCTGAAAGCCTGCACCATCGCCCAGCTCATCGAATCGCGCCGCCGCTCGGAGAAGTTGGTGGTGCGGGAGGAAACGATCGGTCTCCCCACCGACCACGGCGAGTTCACCTGCCACCTCTACCGGGTGGAAACCGACGGCTCCCACCACCTCGCACTCGTTCGCGGGGAGATCGATTCTTCGAAGCCGGTGCTCGTCCGCGTCCATTCGGAATGCCTCACCGGCGACGTCTTTCTTTCCCAGCGTTGCGACTGCGGCGGGCAACTCGATGCCGCGATGGAACGCATCG
Source organism: uncultured Haloferula sp. (assembly GCA_965650715.1). Taxonomy (GTDB): domain Bacteria; phylum Verrucomicrobiota; class Verrucomicrobiia; order Verrucomicrobiales; family Akkermansiaceae; genus Haloferula. The sequence continues at coordinate 800 of CBFGPU010000781.1, forward strand.
CCAAGGAGGGTGGCGTCCTTCTCTATCTCCGCCAGGAAGGCAGGGGCATCGGTCTCGCCGCCAAGATCCACGCCTACAAGCTGCAGGAGCAAGGGCTCGACACCGTCGAGGCGAATGAAAAGCTCGGCTTCGGCTCCGATCTCCGCGACTACGGGATGGGTGCCCAGATCCTCTGCGACCTCGGCGTGCGGAGGATCCGCCTCCTCACCAACAACCCGAAGAAGGTCGTCGGCCTGGAAGGCTACGGGCTGGAAATCGTCGAGCAGCTTCCCATCAAGCTTCCCGCCAATCCCCACAACGCCCGCTACCTCGAAACCAAGCGCGAACGGATGGGCCACCGCCTCTGAGCGCCATGATTCGCAAGGCTTTCGTCATGTCGGTGAACGCCGGCTGCGAGGAGGAATACGAGCGGAGGCACCGGCCGATCTGGCAGGAATTGGAAGAGGTGCTGAAGCGGCATGGCGTTCATAACTACTCGATCTTCCTGCACGAGGAGACCCGCCAGCTCTTCGGCTACGCGGAGATCGAAAGTGAGGAATACTGGGCTGCCATCGCGACGACCGATGTGTGCCGGCGCTGGTGGCACCATATGAGCGAGCTCATGCCGGCAAATCCCGATGGGCCACCCGTCACGGTGCCGCTGCGCGAGGTATTCCATCTGGACTGACTACGCCCGCAGCCACTCCGCAGCCCGCTTCGCGTAATAGGTCAGGATCATGTCCGCCCCTGCCCTCTTGATCCCCATCAGGCTTTCCAGAGCGATCGCCTTGCCATCCACCCAGCCCGCCGCGGCGGCGCTTTCGATCATGAGGTACTCCCCGCTGACCTGATAGGCTGCTACGGGAAGTATCGTACTTTCGCGCACGCGGGCGATGATATCGAGGTAAGGCCCGGCGGGCTTCACCATCACCATGTCGGCTCCCTCGGCCTCATCCAGCAGGATTTCCCGGATCGCCTCGCGGGCGTTGCCCGGATCCATTTGATAGGTCTTCTTGTCGCCCTCCTTCGGTGCGGAATCGAGCGCGCCCCGGAAGGGCCCGTAGAAAGCGGAAGCGTACTTCGCGGAGTAGCTCAGGATCGAGACGTGTTCGAAGCCCTCGGCATCCAAGGCATCGCGTAACGCGGCGACCCGACCGTCCATCATGTCGCTCGGTGAAACGATATCCGCTCCTGCCCGCGCGTGACAG
>CBFGPU010000782.1:0-1983 GCA_965650715.1 uncultured Haloferula sp.
CGAAGACGTTGTAGCCGAGTTCGGCGAGCTTGCGGCTGCGCATCTTCTCGTAGTCGGAGAGCCCGGTCCACTGGTGGACGACGAGGACGGCGGGACGCTTGCCCTCGATCTTGTCGTCATAGACGTGGAGGCCTTCGAGAGTGATGCCGCCTTGTTCGTATTCGACGGGTTTTTCCACGAGGGCGGCGGAGGCGGAGCAGACGGCGAGGAGGGAGAGGACGAGGGATTTCATCCCGGTCAGCAAAGCGAGCGCGGAGCCGCTGTCAAACGGGCATCGGCTCGCCCGGCAGGAGAAGCCCGTGGCGCACCATCTCCCGGACCAGGCCGGCGATTTGTCCGTCCACGCCCTTGGCCCCGGCGAACTGAGGCTTGGAGAGGATTTCTTCCAACATGTCGCCCGGCTTGCCACCCCCGCGGCAGACTTCCAGAAGGCGCAGGACGAACTCGTCCACCTGGCCGTCGTAGCTGAGCTGGCCCGAACTGCGGAGGCGGATGGTCCGCACGCCCCAGCCGCGATCGAGGAGCATGTCGGTCTCGGCGCGAACGCCGTCCGGCACGCGGTAGCGGAGCGCGAGGATGGCGGAATCGTCGAGCGGGCGCTCGTTCAGCCAGGTCTGGTTGTCGAAGATGCGGCGGATTTCCTCGCCGGCGGTGGCAACGATCTTCACCTCGCCGCGTGAATCGGAGCGGGACCAGTTCTCGCCGCTACGCTTGCGCATGGCGAGGAAGCCGAGATTGATGCCGGAGGCACCCAGCTCCCGGTAGTAGGAGGTCCACTCGTTCAGCTCCTCGGCCTTCGGATTGCGGCCTCGGCCGCTTTCGCGAAGCCAGCGGAACGCGTATTCGGCGGGTTCGTGACGATCACTGCGGAAGAGCCAGACATCGCAGCCCCGACCGGCGGCCCACGAAAGCGGGCGCTCGTCCCAACGCCCGGCATCCTCATCGAACCAGTTGAAGATCATCACCGCGATGCCGCCTTCCTCGAGGTAATCGGGAAAGCGGCGGACGAGCGACTCGCAGAAGCCATCGCCGCGGACGCCGCCATCGCGGAAGACGAAGGTGTTTTGCGGCGAGATGACGAAAGGCGGGTTGCTGGCGATGGCATCGAACTTGCGCCCGGCCAGCGGCTCGAAGCGGTCGCCTTGGACCAGTTCGATGCCTTCGATTCCTGCGAGCTTGGCATTGAAGCGGGCGAAGCCGAGGGCGCGTTCGCTGAGGTCCGCGGCGGTGACCGTGCAGCCTCTTTCCGCAAACCGCAGAGCGCCCCAACCGGCACCGGCACCGAGGTCGAGCACCCGCTCGCCCTTCCTGCCGGTGGCGAGCGCGGTAAGCATGCGGGAGGAATTCCCCTCGCCCATCACGTAGTCCGGCTTGCCGGATACGAGCGCCGCGGGGTGATCGTAGGCGAACCAGCCGTGCTCGTTGGCATCCAGCTTCGCGGCCGAGCGGACGAGGTCGTTGCCGAGGGCTTCAAGCAAACCGATGCGCATCAGCCCGAGAAGCTCGGAACCGAAGAGCGCCATCGCCGCCTTCCCCGCGACCGGCTCGCCGAGGTCGAAGAGCCGGCACGCGGCGAGCATCGGGGAGTCGGGCTCGAGAAGTTTCGGTGCCAGATGGGTGCGCGCGACCGGGTCGCCCGGCCGGTGCAGGTCGGCCGCCTCCAGATCCTTGCGCGTGTAGCCGGCACGGACCAAGGCATCGCGGAAGGGAGCGGGATACCAGTCCCGGAGAATCGTTTCGCTGAACATGCGGGCGGCTCAGGGCTCCACTTTCTCGATGCGGTAGAAGCCCGTCGGGCCGACCTGGGTCACGGTGAAGCTGGTCGTGGGACCGGAGGCCGTGATCGTTTCGATGATCTCGAAAGGCTGCGCGAGATCCGGCGAGCGGCGGACGCGGTAGCTGGCCCCGGGAACGCTCACCCATGTCAGCGTGAGGGCATTGCTGCCGGGTGGCCCGCTGGTCGCGGTGGCGCGGAAGAACGAA
>CBFGPU010000783.1:0-1982 GCA_965650715.1 uncultured Haloferula sp.
CTCCCTCTTCTATGGCACCGGCATGAGCGTGGTGGTTTTCTTCGCCAGCAATCTGGCGAATGAATACGGCTTCAAGGATGTGGAGCGCGTGATCTTCCTCGCGGTGATCACCGTCTCGGGGATCATCGGCACGATCATCCCGATGCTTTATCAGGACCGCATGGGCCACCGCCGTTCGACCGTGTTTCTGCTCGTCGTTTGGATCCTGGCGGCGGCCGGCTTCGCATTCTACGCCTATCGCCACGAAGTCTTCGTAGAGGCTGGCGGCGATCCTGAAGGCTTCATCAAATGGCCGCTCTGGGTGATCGGGAATCTCCTCGGCTTCGGCCTTGGCTCGCTGGGCTCCGCGAACCGCGCCTTCGTCGGCTACCTCGCGCCGCCGGATCGGTCCGCGGAGGTGTTCGGTCTTTGGGGAATGATGTTCAAGCTGGCGGCGATCATGACCTTTCCCTTCGCGTTTGTAAGGGACAAGCTTGGCACGCCGCAGGCGCTTGTGCTGCTGGCGGGGTTCCTCGCCGTCGGCCTCATCCTGACCTTGCTGGTCAATGAGAAGCGCGGCCATGCGGCGGCGGAGAGCGGGATCTTGTAGTCCTTGACTCGCCGCCGACAAAGCGGAGGCTCTGCCGCCCCATGACGAAGTTCCGTCCCTGCATCGACCTGCACCAGGGCAAGGTGAAGCAAATCGTCGGCGGCACCTTGCGCGACGACGGCCCGGGCCCGCGCGAGAATTTCGTCGCCAGTGCCGGGGCGGGGGAGTTCGCGGCGAAGTTCCGTGCCGACGGCTTGACCGGCGGGCACGTGATCAAGCTGGGACCGGGCAACGACGAGGCGGCGCGGGAAGCGCTGGCCGCTTGGCCGGGAGGCATGCAGATCGGCGGCGGGATCCATGCGGACAACGCGCGCGAGTGGCTGGAGGCGGGCGCTTCGCAGGTGATCGTGACCTCCTGGCTTTTCGAAGGGGCGGAGTTTTCGGAAGAACGTCTCCGCCGCCTGGTCGGGGCGATCGGCGCGGAGCGGCTGGTGATCGACCTTTCCTGTCGCCGGACGGCGCATGGCTGGACCGTGGCGATGGATCGTTGGCAGACGCTTACCGATCTCGATGTCACGCCCGCGGTGCTCGACCGTCTCGCGCCGTCCTGTGCCGAATTCCTGATCCATGCCGCCGATGTCGAGGGATTGTGCCGTGGCATCGATGCCGATCTGGTGGCGATGCTGGGGGCTTGGGGTGGATGTCCGATCACCTATGCCGGCGGTGCCGCGACGATGGCGGATGTGGAGAAGGTGCAAGAGCTCTCCGGCGGCAAGGTGGACCTTACGGTAGGCTCGGCGCTGGATCTTTTCGGCGGTACGGGGATCCGCTATGACGAACTGGTGGCGTGGAACCGTCGCTAGGGCCGGGAAAATTGGGATTTGGATTTTCGGCGTCAGGGTTTCAACTCCTCCCCGTCATGAAGTGTTCCGATTTCCCCTACCTCCCGGCTCATTTCGAGCTGGAGGATGAGATTCTGGACCAACTGAGCAACCGTCCCGGCAATCAGCGCTGCGTGGTCGGGCGGGACGAACTGCTTCTGGTGGTGCACGATGTGCCGAAAGGCGGGGTGCCGGAGCGGGAACCGCTGATTTTCTGGCGTAGGTCCGACAGCGCGTGGATCGACTATGCCGGGGGCAAGGGCCTGCGGAAGCTCGGGGAGTTGCTGGACCGCTACACCAAGCTGATCGACGAACAGGAGGATATCATCAACGAAGCCGACACGGCCGAGGAGATTTTCACCCTCGCCCGCATCGCAGGACCTTTGGCGCGCTCCACGCGGAACCTGGCGGTGGCGATCGAGCAGACGCTCGTGCAAGACGAAGATACGCGGGAGTTGCGGTCCTTCCGCGACCGAGCGAGGGAAGTCGAGCGCGCGGCTGAACAATTGAATCAGGATGCGCGGCTCACCCTGGAGTACTGGAAGGCGGAGCGGAGCGAGGAGCAGCAAGCC
>CBFGPU010000784.1:0-1969 GCA_965650715.1 uncultured Haloferula sp.
GGCCGCCTCCGTGAGGAGCTCGCCCGCCAGGGCCGTCGCCCGGTCGATCACCTCGCGCTCGTTGCCCTTCGCCAGCGGCTTCGGCCCGACCTTCGCCACCGCCGCCTTCGCTTCCGGCACGGCCTCGAAGAACGAAGCGACCACACTGCCCTTGATCGCATAGCTGACGTTGTCCGCGGAGGCCCCATTGCTGCCGATCAGCTTCGCATTGACCACGCCCACGACCCAGCCGGTGTCGAAATCTACCAGCGCGCCGCCCGAGTTCCCGTGTTGCACCGGCACCGTCGTCTGATAGTTGTCCCTGCGGTCCTCGATTCCGGACGCGGCGCTGATCCGCCCGTCGGTAAACTTCGGCTCCACGCCTTGGATCATCGGATCAGGATAGCCGACGGTGAAGACCGTGCGGCCCAGCGGAAGATCCGTAGCCCCCTTCGAGACCGCCTGCCACGACTTCGGCGCATGGTCCGCCTTCAGCAGGGCGAGATCCTTGGCCTCGTCGGTCTTGACGACCGTGGCCTGGATGACCCTGCCGTCGCGCAGGCGCAGATCCACCAGCTTGGAGTCGCTCACCACGTGCTCGTTGGTGAGAATCCAGCCGTCCGCCGAAATCCAGAAACCGGAACCGACCGAGACGTATTTCGTGAAGTCGAAGGCCTTGGCCACAGCGGCCCCGGTTGCCGGCCGCTTCGGCTTCGTGCGCAGCAACTCCTGGATGAGCTTGCGCGGCTCCCGCTGGTGCTGCTTCAGCCAGCCGCTCAGCACCTCGTTCTTCTCGAAGCGTACCAGCAGGCGTTGGGTCACATATTCGTCGTAATCCTCCTTGGTCTTCAGGTCATTCGAGGGATCCGAATCGGTCATCAGGTTCGAAGCTCCCCAAAGCACGTCTTCGTACACCTTGAGAAAGGCCTCTGCCACGCCCGTGTCGCCTTGGAAAAAATTCTCAGCGAGGAAATCGCGCGCGTATTCCATCTCCGCCTGCCGCTCGGCGAGAGCCGCCTCCTTCGCCTCATCGACCCGACGTGCCTCGCGCTGCGCGCGTTCCTTCTCCTTCGCTTCCGTGGCGGCAAGGGCGTCCTTGATCTTCTGGAGCTCCGCATTCATCCGCGCCTTCTCCGGAGTCTCGGGTTCGGGCGTGGGCGGCTCCGGCTTGGGCGGAGTCGCACGGGTGATCGCGCTGACCTCCTCCGGCGGCGGCGGGGGCTGGTTCACCACCTTGCGGGCCTGGACATTGAACCACACGACCAGCGCGATGAGCAGCACGCAGGCACCGCCCAGCCCGGCAAAGAGCATCGTGCCTTCCTTCGCTGCCTTCGACGGACGCACCGCGGACCTCGCCGGAGCCGGCGGACGCGGGCCGCGGGGAGCCTGCGGCTGGGCGCGTTGGACCGGGGCCGTCACGGCCCGCGCCTTCACCACCGGGACCACCGGCGCTTCCACCACGAACTGCGTCCCGCACTGCGGGCATTCGACCGCCGCTCCGCTGTTTTCCACGGAGGCCTCCATGGCGATCCCGCATTGCGGGCAATTGAACTGAAAGTGCATCGACTCGGGTGGAGAGGGATAAAAAACGGGCAGATCATTATCAATTGCCCCCCTGGCTACCAAGCAGATTCGACTCCCCGTTAGATCGTCTGATGGATCACGCTCCCGCTCAGGGAGCGCATCCTTCACCCATCTACAAAAAAGCGCGCCCCCTTCCGGAGGCGCGCCCTTCAAACCAGAATCTTTTCCGTCACGCGAAGACGTCCATCACCGGCACACCCTTGTCCGCGAACTTGAACGGGCGGCCGGAAGGCGACATCACGGTCAGATCGTGGGGGACACCGAGCGCGTAGGCGATCGTCGCGTTGAAGTCCTGCGGGGTCACCGGCTTGTCCTTCACGCGGTTGCCGCTCGCGTCGGTCTCGCCGTACTTGAAGCCGCCCTTCACGCCGCCGCCCGCAAGCAGGCAGGAGAACGCCGCCGGGTG
>CBFGPU010000785.1:0-1962 GCA_965650715.1 uncultured Haloferula sp.
TGTGAGAAATCGCTGGAGCGCTGCCGCACCGACCGCTTCGACCTGCTGATGCTGCACAATCCGGACGAAACGGGCTACACAAGCGACGCCGTGTGGGATGGCCTCCGCGCTCTCAAGTCCGAAGGTCTCGCCGAGCGTCTCGGTCTTGCTCCCGGCCCCGCGAACGGCTTCTCGCTGGACATCATCGACTGCATCGAGCGCCACGGCTCGGACATCGATTGGGCGATGCTTATTCTCAATCCGCTCGAGCCTTGGCCCTCCTGCCTCGTCCTCCCCGCCTGCGAGAAGCACGGCGTGAAGGTGCTCACCCGCGTCGCGGATTACGGCGGTCTCTTCCATGGCGATATGAAGAAGGGCCATGTCTTCAAGCCCGGCGACCACCGCTCCTACCGTGGCGAGGGATGGGTCGATCACGGCCTCGAAAAGATCGAGCGCATGAAGCCCATCGCCGAGAAGCACGGCCTGACCCTGATCCAGTTCGCCTCGATCTGGAACCTCAGCCAGCCCGCAGTCGAAAGCGTGGTGCCGACCTTCATCCAGGAAGCCGGAGACGATGCCCGCTCCATCGATGACCAGATCCGCGACTTCGCCGCGCTGCCCGACATCCGGCTCAGCGCGGAAGAGGTCGAGCAAGTCCGCCAGATCGGCGACAATACCGGCTGCATGGCCCTCAAGGGCGCCAGCAAGCGCCATCAGACCAGCGAACGCCCCGACGAGTGGCCGATGCGCGAGGATCTGCTGGAGCTGGCGGGACGGCACGGATTGGGGGACAACTGGTGAGGTCGGACCGGGGGCGCGGGCCTCTGGCCCGCAGAAGCCACGCAAGGGCGGTGTGTTCACGCGTCTTGAGAACGTAGCGCCGTCTCCTTCGATTGAGATCCGCAGGAAGATACGGCTATAAGGGCATCTTCTGCGGGCCGGAGGCTCTGTAAGACCGGGTACATCGTTTACACCTGTTCGGGGACATCGTTTACACATTTTGCCCCTGGCTGTCGCCGATCTCCGGCCTTGTCAGGCCTCCGGAAGTGAATCAATCAGCCCCACCAGCTCCGGGTGGCTCTCCACCCACACCGAAACCGAACCGCCGTTGCAGCGGAATTCCGCCCAGCCGTCCCCGTTCGAGCGGATCTTCCCGGGCACGTGGCCGGTGATGTCCTCGAACTCCGTGTCCCGCTTGCCGATTTCCATCCACTTCGTGCCGGCGGGGCCGTCGCTCAGGACGACCGCCATCGCGTGCGGATGATTCGCGGTACCGAGGCGCGTCCAGCCGATCGTGTTGAAGTGATCCAGATAACAATACTGCAGGCCGTGCGCGAAGTGCACCCGGGCCAGCAGGAGCCGGTTCAGGATCCGGCGGTGGGAAGCGAGCGTGATGTGATGCTCCTGACCGTCCTTGCCCCTGCCGCTGTACTCCGCGCCGTAGTAGTCCGCGTGGAAGATGCAGGGATAGCCTTCCGCGCGTAGCAGGATGATCGCGTAGGCCAGCGGCTTGAACCACGCTTCCACCACGGCTTCCAGCGACTGCAGGGGCTGGGTATCGTGGTTCTCCACCAAGGTCACCGCATGCAGCGGAAACTCCTTCATCAATGTGCCGTCGAGAATCCGGCTCATGTCGTAGTAGCCGCCGGACCGGCTCGCCTGGTGGAAGTGGTTCTGGAGCGGCGCGTCGAAGAGATTGAGGCGTCCTCCCGTATGCCCGATGTACCAGCTCAGGGTTTCGAGCCTGGGAGTCCAGTACTCGCCCACGCAGAAGAGATCGCGACCCGCCGCCGCTTCCATTTCTTCCAGCCAGTCGTTGAAGAAATCGCTCTCGATGTGCTTGATCGCATCGAGCCGGAAGCCGTCGATCGGCGCGGTTTCCAGCATCCACTTGCCCCAGTGTGTGAGCTCGCCGCGGACCTCGGGATGATCGAGATCCAGGTCGCAACCCATCAGGAAATCATAGTTCCCGTTTTCCAGGTC
>CBFGPU010000786.1:0-1962 GCA_965650715.1 uncultured Haloferula sp.
CGCTTCCTCGGTGAAACCTCGGGAGTTCCCAACGTGACGCTGCTCCAGTCGGAGATCCCCGCGCACAACCACACGCTGGGCGCATCGCAGGACCGGACCGACGAGCTGGGTTCGCCCGCGAACAACCTGCCTCCCGGCGGCGGCGCCGACCTCTACGCCGACTTCGTGCCCAACAGCAACCAGCAGATGGCGTTCACCGCGCTCTCGATCGCCGGTGGAAGCCTGCCGCACAACAACATGATGCCTTATCTCGGGCTGAACTTCTGCATCGCGATGCAAGGGGTCTTTCCGCCCCGCCCATGACGACACCAGCCGATGAACGACCGCCCTACCAGCTCCGGCCCGCGACCGACGGGGACCTCGCATTCATGCGGGTCCTCTACGGCCACACGCGGGAGGACGAACTGGCGGTCACCGGCTGGACCCGCGAGCAAAAGGACGCCTTCCTCGACCACCAGTTCGGCGCGCAGACCGAACACTACCGCCAGCACCGGCCCGCAGCGGTGTGGCAAATCCTCGTCGTCGATGGAAACGACGCCGGTCGCCTCGTCATCGACCGCCGGCAAGACGATCACCGGATTGTCGATGTCACCCTCTTGCCGGACTTCCGCGGACGCGGCATCGGCACTTCGCTCCTGCGGACGCTCCAACGGCAAGCCGCGGCGGCAGGCTGCATCCTCTCGATTCACGTCGAGGTCCACAACCCGGCGATGCGCCTCTACGAACGGCTCGGCTTCCGCCCCGTCGGCGGGGAAGGTCCGGTCTATCAACTCATGGAGTGGCGCGCGTCCTGTTAATGTTAGGAGAGCACCGCTTCGATTTTCGACCCATCCGGGCTATCGCCCGTCTGAACCAGAAACAACTCCATCACACCTGCGGCGGGATGAGCCATCCGGTAGATCCGCTGGTCCATCCGCAGGCCCGCAGGGCCGGTGAATTCCAGCCGGAACGGCTCCCGTGCGGTTTCCGCGGTTCCGGCATCCCAAGCCACCACTCCCGAAAGCCTCAACTCCACCACCGGCTGCGTCTCCAGCGTGAACACATCGCCGATTCTTCCTTCGAAATCTTCCCGCTTCAACTCGCCTGCGTCGATCATGACCGCGGTCTAGTCGATGGCGGCGACGACCGATAGCCCGATTTTCCGAAATTTCCTTTCCATCCGTTCCCATCCCTTCCTTCCTCATGAAGTCTCGTATTCATCCCGCCCTGCCCTTGCTTGTGGGAGCCCTCGGCTTCGTCCAAGCCCCTTTCGCCCATGCGGCACCCCAGATCGACACCCAACTGCAGGACTCCCTCACCACCGATGGGAACCCGGTTGGCACGGCCAATGACGGCGACGTGATCGAGTACCGCGCGACCATCACCAATACGGGCGACCAGACCGCGACCGGCACGACCTTCAACGGGACGCTCGATGCGAAGGTGCACCAGCTCGATGGCACGGAGAACATCTCGCCGCTGGCCCTCGACGACAGCTACACCGCGGTGGGCAACACGCCGCTGAAAGTGGGCGTCGCCGCGGGTTCCGGTCCGGAAGTGGTGCTAGCGGGTTCGGTCTTCGACAACGACCGCGAGTTCCTCGGCGACACCTTCAGCTTTGACGCGACGCTCACGCCGACCGCCGGCAACGGCCAGGTCGTCTTCAATGCCAACGGCACCTTTACCTACACGCCGAATCCCGGCTACGAGGGCACCGACAGCTTCACCTACCGCGTCAAGGACGCCAAGGGCCTGACCGGCACCGGCACCGTGTCGATCACGGTGGACACGCCGGTGTGGTACGTGAACGCCTCCGCGGGAGTCGATGGCGACGGACGCGCTGCCACGCCATTCAACGCGCTGACCAAGCTCAACAACGGCGCCGCTCCGGATGAAGCGGGAGACGTGATCTACCTCTACGGTGGCAGCACCTACAACGGCGGCCTGACGCTGCTGAACAACCAGCAACTGATCGGCGGCGGC
>CBFGPU010000787.1:0-1962 GCA_965650715.1 uncultured Haloferula sp.
CCAAGGATGGGAGAACAGTTATTCCGGCGACAGGGCGTCGGGCTTCGTCGTCGCGTGGCCGAGCGGCCCGAAGCGGATCGCTGCGCTGGAAACCAGCCAGCCCGCCGACCCGCCGCCGGTGGCCGAGGCACCTCTGCCTCCCGCGCTGGTGGAACTCGAAGAGAAGGCAAAGCAGCTTGTCGCGAATCTCGGGAAGGATCGGGACAAGGAACTCGCGGCGAATGCCAAGACCTTCCACTGGGATCTCGATACCTGGCTCAACGACCTCAGCAAGAACGAGGTGTCCGCCTGGCGGCGGGATGTCAACCTGCTCAAGGAAACGGTGCGTAACAACCGGGTGCCTGCGAGGGTCTCGTCGGACAGCGGCTTCCGCATGTCCGAGCAGATGCGCAAGGTGGTGGGTTACTGCGCCGAGAAACAGAGGGCGATCGACGCCGCCTTCAACTCGAAGGCCGGCAAGATCCGCGATTCCTATGTCACCCGGATGAATGCCGCCTTGGCGGAGGCCACGCCGGATGTGGCCGCCACGATCCAGCGCCGGGTCGATGCGGCAGCGGATCTCGACCGCTGGACCGCTTCGCTCGGTGTGCCAGGAGCGAAAGCCGTCGTGCCGGAAGTGGAGCTCAAGGTGCTTTCCGCGATCTACGGTACCGGCGGCAAGGATGCGGATGTCACCGAGCGCGTCAGAGAGCTTTTGATCAAGGAGCGCCGGGCCTTCCGAGTGAGCCCGGGTGATCTCGGTGCCGATCCGAACCCCGGCTGGAACAAGGGGCTGACCGTGAAGTACATGGTGAACGGCACCGAACGGAGCAAGAGCTGGGGCGAGAATTCGGAGGTCAAGCCGGAGGACTTCATTCCGGCGGGAAGCGTGATCGTGGAGTCCGGAGGTGCCCAAGCCATCGTCGGCGTCTGGAACTGGAAGGGCGACAATATCCTGACTTTCCGCCCGGATGGCACTCTCCACCGGCGGGTGGAAGACAAGCCGGGAACATGGAAACTGGATTCCGCCGATGACCGCGGCAGCCATTACACCTTGTCTTGGGACCAAGGATGGATCGTGACCGTGACAGTGGCTCCGGATGGGAAAACCTTGGAGGGCAAGAACGCCCACAACGAAACGGTCCGGGCGAAGAAGATTCCCGCCGAGTGCCTGGCGGGCGGCGATGATCCTCTGATCGGCGTCTGGCGGTGGGGCAGCGTGCGTGCCTTCTACATCTTCACTGGCGATGGGGTCGCCTTCACCATCATGGCCTCCGGGACTTGGAAACTCGAATCCGAATCCGGGGGAAAACGGACCTACGTGGTCGAATGGGGTGGCGGTACTATCGACCGCTTTTCGATCGCGCGGGGTTCCGACGTCTTCAAAGGGACGAACAGCACCGGAGCGGAAATTTCGGCGAAGCGGGAGCTTCCGGAAAGCTAGGTCGCTCGAGGCCTTGCGGAGTGGCGGGGTCTCCGGATCACTGGTTGCGCATCGCCTCCGCCACCTGCGCGAAAAAGGGCGAGATGACGGCGCGGGCTTGGCCGGCGATGCCAACCTCGTTCATGGACGCTTCCATGAGTTGGATCCAGCGGTCGCGCTGGGACTCGCCGATCACGAAGGGGAAGTGGCGCATGCGCAGGCGCGGGTGGCCGCGGTTCTCCGTGTAGGTTGGGTCGCCGAGGAAGCGGAACTGGAGGAACTCCCGCAGGCGTTGCTCGGCGCCTTCAAAGTCGGCCTCGGGGTAGAGCGGGCCGAGCAGGTCGTCGGTCTTCACGCGGCGGTAGAAGGCGGCGACCATGTCGGCCAGCCCTTCCGCTCCCACCTCGCGCGCTACGATTTGTTCCATGGATTCCACGGGGCCGTGATGGCATTGCACGGGGGCAGGGGCAAGTGCGGGGATGGGTGCCACGCCTATTGTGGGCCCGGGAGCGCGGAGCCACTGGCCCGCAGAAGGAGCCCTTGAAGCTGCATGCACCTGT
>CBFGPU010000788.1:0-1957 GCA_965650715.1 uncultured Haloferula sp.
CATCGGCTCGGGACTGCTGAAGCATGCTCTGGAACGTTGTATTGAAGCAGCAAAGCTCGTTGGCGGGCGCGCACTTATCGTCAACGCGGTGGACGAAGAGGCGGCGGCATTCTGGCAGCGTAGAGGGTTCCTGCCATCGCGGGATCATCCATGAACCCCGCGGGGAATACCTTCACGCTCCAGGTCGCCGGCTTGACCCCCGGCCATGTTTACCACGTCGAAGCGGGAACCACCCTCACGAACATGGCACCACTCCCGGGTTCGGAGTTCACCGCGGGCACCGCCACGGCGGGCATCCCTCTTCCGGTATCCCCGGCCACCGCCCCCAGGCGCTTCTTCCGCCTGGTGCATGGCCCGCTTCCCTGACGAAACGGAAACCACCCCGGTAGGGCGCGGCCTAACAACCGCGCCCGGGATAGGATCCTGACCTCGCCACCCGCTCAGGCGGCGATCTCGTAATGCTCCGCAATTTGCCGGAAGATCCGGTCGCGGCGCTCGCGGGCCTGATCGACATCGCGGGTCTTCAACGAAAACCGGAGTCGCTCGGCCGTTGCATCCGGCTTGTGGACGGTAAGATGGCACCACCACACGCCGCGATTGTTCCAAAGGTGATGGTTCGGGTTCTCCTGGTTCACTCGCAGCGCGAGCTTGGGTTTGCGTTTCATGCGTTCTACTGCCTTGGGATCGGTTTGAACAAGCGGTTCTCCAATGAAGAAGTCGCTTTTGGGGACGCGGGTGTGCCCGATTCCAGCGGTTTATCCAGCGCACGCAAGGACATTTGCTAATGTTACACCTTAGCGCATTTAATTGCGCATCAAGTGACTATATTTCCCCGATTTTGCCGGAGATTCGGACTCAGGCGAGCTCCAAAGCCGCAGCAAAGTGCGCGAGGAGGACTGATGTCTCCTCCGTCCCGCAGGAAACCCGGATCAATTCCGGCGCAACCCCGCACCCCTCCGCCCAATCCAGCTCGTGGTAGTGGGCGAGCAGCGTGTAAGGACAGGCAAGGGTGAAAGGTGTGCCGAAACTCGGTCCCTTTGAAACCTGAAGGGCGTCGTAAACCTTCGGAGTCTTCTTCGGATTCTTCAAAACGAAGGACAGCAGCGGACCGTAGCCCCCTTTCGGTGCCTTGATCCGGTCGTAGTTCTCGCGGGTGACAACGCTCGGATGCCAGACCTCCGCCACCGCCGGATGCTTGGCAAGCATCGCGGCAAGGGCCTCGCCGTTGGCGTTGTGCTGGTCCATCCGCGCGGGATAGCCTTTGAGATTGGAGAGCAGAACCTCGGCATCGGCCACATACAACGGCGAACTCGAGCCGCTCTCCTCGGCCAGCGCCGCCAGCAATTGCCCCGCGAAAGGCGAATCGGGACGGACCACGGCCATGCCTGCCATCACGTCCCCCGTGCCCGACAGCCACTTCGTGAGACTCGTCGTCACGACGTCCGCATAGCGCAAGACGGAGACATTCGACGGCCCCGTCGCGGAATCGTCGATCATCAGCGGAACCCCGCCCTCGGCACAGGCGGCGGAAAGTCTCGGGATATCGGCGGTGCGGAGGAGCGGGTTGCTGGGCACCTCCGTGAAGACGCCCGCGAACTCACCTTGCCGGATCCGGCGCAGCGCCTCGTCGAGGGATTCGCCCTCGGCTTGGTTGAGGAAGACAACGCCGTTCCCGAAAAGCTCCTGCACCTTGAGCGCGTCCACATAAGGAAACTCGATCTGCAAGGTCTTGCGGCCCTCTTTGACTCCGGGCAGCGAGCGCAAAACCGCGGTGATGGCGGCCATCCCGCTGTTGAAAACGTGGACCTGCTTCGGATCGGTGCCGGCGATCTTGCCCAGACGACGCTGCAGGAGATGGGTCTTGTTACCGCCGCGCGCCTTGCCATTGATGATGTCCTCCGCCTGCCGGCTGCTAACAAGTTCCCCGGTGAAGCGTTGGTAGTCCACCGCCACCTGA
>CBFGPU010000789.1:0-1949 GCA_965650715.1 uncultured Haloferula sp.
GATCGGGTTCTTCGCCCAATCCTTCCCCGCCTCGGGCAGGTTCGGGCGCTTGGGCGCAATGAAAGACCAGTGTGCCTCGTAGGGCGCACCTTGCTCGATCCACTTTTCCAGCAGCGCGATCTGGTCCGTTCCCAAGGTCTTGTGGGAAGCGGGCGGTGGCATGATCTTCTCCGGATCTTTCTCGTGGATCAGTTGGACGAGCCGCGATTCGCCCGGCTTGCCCTTCACGATCACCGGTTTGCCATCCTCGCGGAGGGCGAAGGCCTCCTTTTCGATATCCAAACGCAGGGGTGCCGATTTCGGCTCCCGGGTCCCGCTGTCCGGTCCATGGCAGTGGTAGCAGTACTCCGAGAGCACCGGTTGGACGTGCTCGTTGAAGGAGACCGTTTCCGGAAGCCGGGCCGCTCCGGGCTTCGGCGCTTCGACGGCAGGAACCGCCTCGTGACCTCCCGAGCGTGCGACCACCACCTGCTTCTCGCACGAGGCAACGCACAGGCAGGCTGCCGCCGCCCCTAGAATCCTGCGGAGATAGGGTGAGGTGAAAGTCATTTCAAAGCTGATTTTATGATGCAAAATGCGGATCGCTGCTGAACTGCTCCAAACGAGCTGGGGGCTCTGGTACTTTCAAGCTGTAAGAAATCCGGCTTGCCGGGGACCCGCGGACGCGCCCGACTTCTCACCATGGCGCAAGACGACGTGGAAAAGAAGTCCCCGGTTTATGCGACCTTTGTATTTTCCTCCTGCCCGCTCCTCCCGGAGGTCACCCATCCGCACGGCCACATGGTCACGCGGGTCCATGCTCCGGAGAAGGGCGAGCGCTACTATCTAGCCGCCCTCTGCTACGCCCAGTCCCTCTGGCGCGAGGGAAAACCGGCCCAAGCGATCCTCCAGCTCAACAAGGCCTTCATGGCCGATCTCCGGGGGGACGAGCCGGTACTATCCGACCACCCGCCGCCCTACGGGGTGCTGTGCTGGTTCCTCGGGAACCGGCCCGCCGACCGCTTCCTCGGCAATCCGGTCCGGCATTTCCAGCACCTCGCCACCCGGGTGAGCGGCGAGCGCAGGGAGATCCGCGCCTGGCGGGCGTGGGCGTGCTTCCATCTTTCCCGGAAAATTCTCCCGGCGGATGAATTTCCTCCGGACGGCGAGCAAGTGGCCAAGGAGGGAATTGTCTTCCCGGATTGGCGGGAAGTCCTCGGTGCCATCTCCCGCTTGGGTTGGAGCGGGGAACCGGATCAATTGAAGAAGCTCCTGTGATTTCCCGCAGTGACTTCGGCCAAGCTCGCCACGAGCATTCCCAGGTGGGCGGCCAGTCCCTCCGCGATCCGTGGCAGATTCGCCGGATGATTCATTCCTTCCAGCGGATGGGAGACGTACTCGGCCGGCGGCATCATTTCCGGGGCGTCCGTCTCCAGGAGGAGACGTTCCGGCGGCACCGACTTGAATGCTTCCAGCACTTTCGCTTTCCGGGGTTGAAGGAAATAACCGGAGAAGGAGAAGCTGGCTCCCAACGGCACCAGCCTCGCGACGAGTTCGGATGATCCTCCGAAGGAATGCAGGAGGAACTTTTCCGGTGGAGCTTCCCGGGTGAAGGCGTCGAACAAGGGTTCCCAAGCTTTCAAGGCGTGGATGGTCGCCGGTAGTCCTCGTTCCCGTGCAAGGGCCAGTTGTGGGAGAAACACTTGCCTTTGCTCATCGAGCGACGGGCCTTCGATCCAACCATCCAGGCCGATCTCCCCCACCGATGCGCCGGGAAAGCGGTCGAGCCATCCTTCAAGCTGGGTCAGCCATTCTTCCGACCTCGCGGCCGCATACCAGGGATGAAGCCCGAAGGCAGGCCGGACGAAATCCGGATACTGTTCCGCCAGTTGGGCGACCGTCGCCCAGTCGTCCTCGCGGGTGCCGTTCACCACGCATCCCGCGATCCCCGCCTCGCGCATCTCCGCGAT
>CBFGPU010000790.1:0-1948 GCA_965650715.1 uncultured Haloferula sp.
CAGCCGATGAATAAGAAACTCTTCACGCTAGGGGCGCTCCTTTGCTCCATCCTGGTCGCGCCGGCGGCTGAACCTCCGCGCCAGACCTTGTCCATGCTCAAGGGCGCGACGGGTCGGGTGGTGGTCGGGCGCGGAGACGATGGTGACGCGGTCGGGACCGCATTCCTCTATTCCTCGAACCGGCTGGCGGTGACCTGCCTGCACGTCGTGGCGGGAGCCGAGGACATCACGATCACGTTCTCTTCCGGCAGGCGCAGCGGCACCCTGGTCAAGTCGCTCCGCAGCCACGATCTCGCTCTCGTCGAGCTGGACGAGGAGGTGGAGGGCGAACCTTTGGAGGCGAGGCGTCTCGATGGCGACGAGCGTCCGGATCTGATCGCATACGGAGCTTTTTATGGCAGCAGCAGCCTCTCCAGCAGCCGTGTGAATGTCCGCGATGTGGGTGGCAAGAGGCTTCGCGACATCGTTCCCAACCAGGCACAGAGGACTCAGATCTCGCGGGCCGGCTGTCCCTCGCTGGATGCCGAGATCCTGGATGTGGAGGGTTCCCTGGTGCCGGGGATTTCGGGTGGGCCGCTTTGTGACTTCGACGGGCAGGTGGTGGGAGTTTGCAACGGCGGTCTGGAGAGCGGGGCGACGGAGCGGGTGTGGGCGATCCCCGGGTCGAAATTGGCAAGCCTGCTGGATTCGGATGAAGATGCCAGGGATGCCTCCCGGAGGGTGGCGAGGTCGAACCTCGCCTTCAGCGAGATCACCGAGGAGGACGCCGAGGAGGGCGCGGCGAGGGTCGGGCGGAGAAGCCTGATCAAGCTGCGCACCCGGCGGCTGGGGGATATCGTGAGCACTTCCGACGATACGTTGGGGCTGACGCAAATCATGAACGCCTTCGCCCAATTCCAACCTCACCGCTGGGAGTTTGACATCTATCGCGATACGGAGAGCGGTGCGAGTCTGGTGGTGCCGGCGGGAGAGGAGCTTGACGGGGATGGCCCCGACATCCATGTCCGGCTGAACCGGGCGGTCAACCTGTTGTTCAACATCAGCTCCGGTCTGGACCATCAGGAGGTGCAGGAGGAGTCCTCGGGCTTCGAGGGCCGCATGAAGGCCTTCGTGCCCGGCACCTGGTGGGCGAGGGACAATCAATGGAGCTACTGGGGTCCCCGGATGGCGGCCCACGGGATGATTTTCAACCGCTCCTCGTGGTCAATGATGGGGCCGGCCTATGACAACTGGGGAAATCAACTGCCGTACCCGGTGGTGCAGCGGGCGCTGATGCTGACCTTCGCGGCCTACGAGGGCACCCTGATCTCGGTCGCGGCGCGCCGGGATGCCAGCTTCGGGGTGGGGCCGGAACTCGACCAATCGTGGGGCAAGGCCGCGGTATCGGTTCACATGGCGACCTTTCCCGCGCCACCGCCTGAATAGACCCCTGCCGCCCTTGTCGCGGGTGTGCCATCGCGCGCAGATCAATCAAGGCGGTCTTTCCGGAGGTCTGTTGGAGGCGCGTTCGTGAGAACGCGGAAGGATCCGGGGTGTTTTTTCATCACCCGTGCTTCCGCGGTGTCACCACCGCGCCTACGGATGGGAGCCCCGGGATCTCATCCATTCTTGAGGGCAGCGGGGCTGCAGAACGGCCCTGCCGTTTGTTAGCTTTTCCGAAGGATCGCGAGAATGCTGGACAGATCCGATCGGTTTGCTAGAAGATCCTACCCCGCTCCCTAGACCCGCCCCACGGGTAACCCCCCCGGCCAATCCTCCCTCCCATGAAAACGCGTACTCCCCGCCGCTATTATCATCGTCATTACGTGAATGTTTCGACCCCCCGCCCCGACCGCGAGTTGAAGGATCCCGCGTGGTCCACCGGCATGTGGCTGGTGACCGTGGCCACCCTGACGGGTGTCGTCTTCTCGGTGGTCTATGTGATGGGGTGAGGCGGGAATTACGGGGG
>CBFGPU010000791.1:0-1942 GCA_965650715.1 uncultured Haloferula sp.
GTCTTCGGCAGGCCGGAAGAGTTCCTCGCGTGGAAGCCGCAGACGGGCGACGGGACATCGCCGAAAGCGCGCGCGCTCGAGATCTATCAGGACCTCCTGGCATTCCACCAGGGTGACGCCGACAAGCGCGCGTTCCTCGGTGCCGATCTGGAGCGCCTCCGCTGGGCCGGGGGAACGGCGGGGGTGGATGGGAGGGAAGCGCGCCAGGAGCAGGCGCTGCGGCGTTTCATCGAGACGAACGCGGCCCATCCGCTGAGTGCCTGGGCGCGGATCGATCTCTCGGAGCTGTTGCGGGAGCGCGAGCAATCGAAGGAAGCGCATGCCGTCTTGAAGGCGGGGTCGGAGGCGTTTCCCGATAGCCCCTTCGGCAAGCTCTGTGCCAACGGCGTGAAGCTTCTCGAACAGCGGGAGCTCCTGCTCAGGACCGAGTCGCATTGGACCCCGGCGGGAGAAGGCATCCAAGTGGTTCACCGCAATCTCAAGAAAATCTGGTTCCGGCTCTACAAGGGGGAGTTCATTCCGGGTGCCGGGACCTTGGATGCCGACCCGGTGCCGGAGCATCCGGCCGGGCAGCCGTTGCGGGCGTGGGACACCGCTCTGGTGGACGAGGGCGACTTCATCAGGCGGACGGCCCGCATGAAGGCTCCGGCCGATCTGCCGCCGGGTTACTATGTCCTTCAGGCCAGTGCCCGCGAGGATTTCTCGGATCAGGACAACGTGATCGCGGCGGTCGGCATCCATGTCACCCCGCTTGCGATCATGACCCATTCGAAAGGCAGGGACAGCCTCGAGGGCAGCGTGGTCGATGCGGTGACGGGAGCGCCCCAGGCGGGTGTCGATGTAAGCGTGTGGACCGTGGAGCCCGAGGGGGCGGGCAACCGGCAGCCGCGTGTGATCCAGCTTTCCGCAAAGACCGGTGAGGATGGCTATTTCGAGATCAAGGGCGGCTTGCAGAACCGCTACCTCGCGGTCGCCGAGCGGGATGGAGCACGTGCGATCTCGCGAACCTGGTATGGCGGCTATTATGGCGAGAATCCGCGGCCGTCCCGGCCGGTCGTCATTTTCACGGACCGCTCGATCTACCGTCCGGGGCAGACCGTTCACTTCAAAGGCATCTGGTGCGAAATCGATCCGGCCAAGGGAAAGTATCATGCCTTGCCGGATCGCGCGGGCACCGTGGTGTTCCGCGACCCGAACGGCAAGGAGGTCGCGAAGCTGCCGGTGGCGACGAACAAACGTGGCTCCTTTTCCGGCACTCTCATCGCCCCGGAGGGCAGCGTGCTCGGCATGTGCACGATCATGGTGCCGGAATCGACCGGGGGCTCGCCTGCTTACGTCCGGGTGGAGGAATACAAGAGGCCGAAGTTCTTCACCGAGATCGATCCGCCGGCGGAGGCTGCGGCGCTGGGCAAAGTGGTCCGGGTCAAGATCAAGGCGGAGGCCTACACGGGAGCACCGGTGGACGCGGCGAAGGTCGCGTGGCGCGTCACCCGCACGACCCGGTTGCCGCTGTGGATGCGCTGGTGCTGGTGGTACCCGCCGATCAAGGCCAACGCGGAGGA
This sequence comes from uncultured Haloferula sp., assembly GCA_965650715.1. GTDB lineage: Bacteria > Verrucomicrobiota > Verrucomicrobiia > Verrucomicrobiales > Akkermansiaceae > Haloferula. Next base: position 1,563 of record CBFGPU010000791.1, read on the forward strand.
GATCGCCCACGGCGTCACGGAGACGGATGCCAGCGGGACCGTGACGATCGAGTTTGTCGCGAAGCCCGATTCCACCGTGAAGGAGGACATCGAGCCCGTCTTCGATTTCACGGTGACCGCCGACGTTACCGACGCCAACGGCGAGACGCGTTCAGCCACCCGCTCGGTCCAGGTGGCCTACACTGCGCTGAAAGCCGATCTAACAACCGATACCTGGCTGGAGGCGGGCAAGGAGTCCGAACTTCGCATCCGCACCGCGTCGCACGATGGAGAAGGTCGCGCGGCGACGGGGATCCTCAAGATCCACCGGCTCAAGGAGCCCGCAACCTGTCCACGCCCGGAGAATAACAGGGATCCACGTTTCGGCCATGGTTTAGGTG
>CBFGPU010000792.1:0-1937 GCA_965650715.1 uncultured Haloferula sp.
GATTTTTTATGGACGGGTGGCCTTCATGATGTGGGGGAAGGACGAACTTGGAAAACGGACGGCGGCCGCGGGAACGGACGAGAGGATGGTGGGGTCGGCGTACGAGTTCCTCCAGCAGCTGGAACTGGGGAACCAGATCGGGTGGGCGCTGTTGATGATGGCGAGCGCGGGTTTTTTGGTCTGCGGGGGGATGTGGATGCGGGCGATGAAGATCCGGCGGCGGACCGGGAAGTAGGCCGACCCGTTTCTTGGCAGATCAGAACGCGAAAAAGCCGCCTGCCCTTGCGGGTGGCGGCTTTCGGGAAAATTGGGATCGCTTAGTTCGCGGAGGCGTCGGCACCGACGTTCACGCGGCGGCCGTCCTTGTCGAAGAACACGCGGCCTTCGATCACGGCGAAGATCGTGTGGTCACGACCGATATCGACGCCTGCACCGGGGTGCCACTTGGTGCCGCGCTGGCGGATGATGATATTGCCCGGGATCACGGCCTGACCGCCGAACTTCTTCACGCCGAGGCGCTTGGAGCGGGAATCGCGACCGTTCTTGACGGAACCTTGACCTTTCTTGTGAGCCATGACTGGAGAGTGGTGAGGTGATTAACCGGCGATGGAGGTGATCTCCAGCTTGGTGAGGTGGCGGCGGAAGCCCTTGGTCTTGTGGAAACCCTTGCGGCGCTTGAACTTGAAGGCGACGCCCTTGGGGCCGCGATGCTGTTCGATCACCTTGGCGGTCACGCTGGCACCGCTGACGAGCGGGGCGCCCAGCTTGATGCTGTCGCCTTCTCCGACCATGAGGACGTCGAAGGTGAGTTCGGCATCGACTTCGGCGTCGAGCTTCTCGACGTCGATTTTGTCGCCCTGCTGGACGCGGTATTGCTTACCGCCGGTTTTGATCACTGCGTAGGCCATGGCCGTAGAAGAAAGGATTCGGGTCCACCCGGGATTCGGGCGGGCGGGGAGATCACCACGGGTCCGGCGATCGGGCAAGGGAATTTTTTGAAATCGACGTGCCGCGCGGGATCAGGTTTTTGCGACGCATGGAGTGGATTGTCCGGGACGAGACTGAAATGGAGGCGCTGGGGGTGGAAATCGCCGCCGGGCTGGCTGCCGGGTCGGTGCTGGCCCTGGTGGGGGGGCTGGGAGCGGGCAAGACGCGGCTGGTCAAGGGCTTGGCCAAGGGCAGCGGCTTCGGCGGGGAGGTTACCAGTCCGACCTTTTCGCTGGTCCACGAGTACCGCGGGGGTCGGCTGCCGGTGTTCCATTTCGATCTCTACCGCCTGAAGGACGATCAGGAACTCCTGGGAATCGGCTGGGACGAATTCCTGGACGAGCCGGGAATCGTAGTGGCCGAGTGGGCCGATCTTTTTCCGGACCTGCTGCCCCCGGCAACCCGCTGGCTGCATTTCGAGGTGCTTCCCGAGGGAGGACGGCGCGTCACTGAGCCGCCCCGACAGTGCGCTGGACCGACTGCATGATCCGCGTGGCATAGCCGTTCGCGCTATTCACCGCCCCGCAGGAGGAGAGCATCAGGGCCGCGAGGCCGAAGCCGGCGGAGAGGGCGAGGCGTCGCTTCATGGCGGCAACGATAGGAAGCCACAACCGGGGGTCAATCCGGCAGTTGGGCGGTTAGGAGTCCGGGTAGATGGAGAGGAATGCCTGCATCGCCTCGTCCGGCCGGCGGTAGCGCTTGTCTGCTTGGGAAAACTCCACCAGATGTTCGGTGCCTGCCCACAAGTCAGGCTCGGCGGCCCGGAATTCTTCCCAAGTAAAATCAGGTCGCTTCAGGATTCCGAACCGGTCAGCCAGAGCAAGCGCTCGCTCGGCTTCGATTTGGACGCGGCGGGGCCGGTCAAACCCATCGCATCCGCCGTCGTCTTTGCAGCGGTCGCGTAATCGCTCGAGGAAGGTCTCAAGCGAATCGGGCGATCCGCCGAAACC
>CBFGPU010000793.1:0-1935 GCA_965650715.1 uncultured Haloferula sp.
CTCACGGGCAGCCCGCGAGTCCCGCTCGAACCCGACCGCGAGGTCTTCATCACTTCCATGGCGGATAGCGGGCAGGGGACGAATCTGGGCAGCGCCACGCGGGCCTTCCTGATCATCCCGTACACCGCCACGTACACGTTCTGGATCGGAGGTGACGATGCGTGCCAGCTTCTCTTCGCCGCGAACGGCAATCCATCGAGCGCCGCTGCGATCGCCACGACCAGCTCGGCGACCGGGCAGTTCCAGTGGGACGTCTCGCCCTCGCAGAAGTCCGCTGCGGTCCCGCTGAGCGCCGGCCAGATCTGTTACATCGAGGCACGACACAAGCAGGGCGGCAGCAGCGAGAATTTCTCGGTGGGATGGAGCGCGACGGCCGGCGTTCAACCCGTGATCGAACGTCGAGTGATCCCCGGCATATACCTCGCGCCCCATAGCTTGAACTACCGGCCCAAGGTCCTACCAGCGACGCTCACGCTGTTCGAAAACGCCGCCCCTGGAAGCGCCTTCGGGTTCGCGACTTCGACCGACGAGTTCAACCCCGGTCAATCCGCGATCTACGCCATCACCGGCGGAAACGGCGCCGGCCTTTTCCTGATCCGCCCGGCCGACGGACGCATGACGGTGGTGAATTCCGCGCTGCTGAATCCCGCGACTTCCTATCAGGTCCAGGTCAGCGTGACCGACAACGGATCGCCGCCGCTGACGGGGACCGGCAATGTGGACATCGCGTTCCGCTCCGCAGGACAGTTGCTCTCGTCGCTCGATGTCCAAGCTTCTCCTGCCGGAAGTGCCACCACCAGCGGTTCCGGTGTCTTCCTGCTCGCTCAGGAGGTGCCGATCTCCGCAGCTCCTCTTGGCTCGTCGCCCTTTCTAGGATGGATCGGCAGCGGCATTGACAGCCCGGCATCCTTGGCGACGGATGCCGTGATCGACGCCCGTCCTGTCGGCATCGCCGGGGCGAACTTCACCTCCATGACTCTCACGGACGGCACCGCCGCGCTGGCACCGGTGGAGTCGTCGAGCGATCTGACCTGGTCCCTGCTCGGATCCACCTCCAACATGGACGTGGTGAACTCGACCGTGCTCGGCGGTGCCGAGGCGCTGCGGATCGACGGCACGAGCGGGCAATCGCGCGGGCTCCTCGGAACCATGGGTTCTCCGGTGAGCCTGGCTGTGGGCGAGACGCTTTCCCTGAGCATTGACGCTCACTATCACGAGCTCCCGCCGAATAACACGGGAGGCCTTCTGGTCGGTTTCACCTCCTCGACCGCGCAGGATCAGACCCTGTCCGCCCGCTTCGGGACCGGAACCACGCCGGGGTTCGCCCTGCTCCGCGATATCGCCGCCGCCAGTCCCTCTCCCGGCATCGGATCGGTGGGCGTCCTTTCAACCACCGCTTCCGGTCCCGCGATCTCCGCGCTTTCCACCACCCCGTTCACGATCGTGCTGTCGGTGAACCGGACCACCGAAACCCATTGCACGGTCTCCGCTGTGACCGGCGGCTCGAGGCTCACGTCCGCTCCCGTTCAGACGACGTGGAGCGCGGCTTACGACAGTATCTACATCCGCAACAACGGCATCAATGCGGACTTCACGATCGACAATGTGCTCGTGAGCCGCGGTGCGGCGAAGATCGTCGTCGCTTCCTTCCAGCCTCCCGATCCGTATTCCGCATGGATCGCGGGCTATTCGCTCACGGGCGATGCCGCTGGGAAGAACTCGGATCCCGATGGCGACGGCTTCTCCAATCTGGCGGAAATGCATCTCGGCTTCAGCCCGGTGGATGCGGGCTCGCGGCTCACACTCGCGATGGGCGGCATCCAAGGCGATACGGTGAATCTGATCGCGAACCGCCTCGTCACCGCCGGCACCTTCACGCTCCAGTGGAGCGATTCGCTCTCCGGATCATGGCCGGGTTGACAGGTGCTGCCGGTC
>CBFGPU010000794.1:0-1925 GCA_965650715.1 uncultured Haloferula sp.
CGTCGCGGGCGGGAACAATCCGAAGGGCACGGTGAACCAGAACGGCGGGACGGTACAGATCGGTTCCGAATGCTGGATCGGCCAAGTGGCGACCTCCACGGGGGTTTACAATCTGAACAGCGGCACGATCCTGACGAACAACTGGTTTTCCTCCGGCCGTGCGGGTGGTACCGGCACTTTCAACATGACCGGCGGCACGTTCGTGAAGACCGGCGGCGGCGGTATTTCGATCGGTGGTGGTGGCGGTGCCTCCGACGGCACATGGAATCACAGCGGCGGCTTGATCGAGGTCCGGGATGGCGAGGTGTACGTGGGTGAAAACGGCACGGGCATCGGCCGCTACACGCTCTCCGGCACGGGCGAACTGCGGGTCGGAAACCTGATCGTCTCGCGGAACGACACGGTGGACGGGGTGCTGAACCTGGACGGCGGAACGCTGAAGGTGGCGCGGATTTTCCGCAATGCCACCGATGTGAACGCGCTGGGGACGGCGAACTTCAACGGCACGGCGATCACCGCGACGCGGCATGAAGCGAACTTCATCTCCGGCCTGACGACTGCGGAGGTGAAGGCGGGCGGGCTGGTGCTCAATACGGACACCTACAACCTCGCGACACCGCAGATCTTCACCGGAGCCGGCGGGATCACGAAGTCGGGGCTTGGCAGCCTGACGATCAACGCGCCCTTCGATGCGACGGGAGCGACGGCGGTGACGGGCGGTTTGCTGGCGATCAACAACGGCACCATGAGCGGATCCTCGCTGACGCTTTCGGACGGAGGAATGATCGCGGGTGACAACTCGGTGATCGCGGCCCCGGCGACGGTGGCGGCAAGCGGCGGTGCGATCGTGCACAACACGGCGAACTTCCTGCCGCTTGGCTTCGGCGACCTGACCTTGAACGGCCCGACACGGCTTGATTTCTCCGATGCCAGCCTGGCTCCCGGTACCTACACGGTGGCGACCTACACGGGTACGCTGACGGGCGGCGCGAACCTGAAGCTGAGCCGGCCCGGCTCCATCAGCCTCGCGACGCCGGGTGAGATCCAAGTGACGGTGGACGGGACGCGGGCGCTCACCTGGACCGGTGCGGCGGACACGACCTGGGACATCTTCACGACCGCGAACTGGAACGACGGCGTGGGTACGGTCGCGTTCGGCCAAGGGGATACCGTGGAATTCGGCGATCCCGCGGGTGCGGCTCCGATCAGCATCACCGGGCCGGTGCGGCCTTCGGCGGTGACGCTCAACAACAGCGCGGGCAACACGATCACGCTACAGGCGGGTAACGCCTCCGCGGAGATCACCGGCAACGTTGTGGTGACCAAGTCGGGCGCGGGCAAGGCGATCCTGGATGTGGATGCAACGCTGGATGCCTCGTCGTTCGTGGACATCACGGAAGGCGAACTGCAGGTGGGCAACGGCGGGACGACCGGTTCGCTGGGGCAGGCGACGGTGACCAACGGCGGCGTGCTGCACTTCAACCTGAACCGCGACCGGATCGTGACGAACGCGATCTCCGGTGTGGGCAGCGGCAGTTTCGTGAAGAGCGGCACCGGCAACGTGACCCTCACTGCCGCTTTCGGCAACCCGGGTACGACGACGGTGAACGCGGGGCGCCTGACGCTGGTGACTCCTGCGATCCTGACGGGGACCGGAACGACCATCGCTTCGGGGGCGGAACTCGAAGTCCGCAGCACGGCAAACCACGACGCCTACACCGGTACCCTGAGCGGCAGCGGCAAGCTGATCAAGACGGGGGGTTCGGAGCTCTTCCTGAACGCCGACAACAGCGCCTTCACCGGTGAGATCGAATTGCGCCGCGGACCGAACAACTCGCTGAACATCCGGCACGTGAACGCCTTGGGAAGTCCTGCCGGCAAGACGGTGGTGCATGGCCTGAACGGCACCGGCAGCCAGTCCTTGA
>CBFGPU010000795.1:0-1923 GCA_965650715.1 uncultured Haloferula sp.
AGGGCGGCGAGGATGATGAAGCAGGAGAGGAGTCTCATGGGAGAGGCCGGTGGGCGGGAAGAAGGGGTGCGGACGACATCGGGCGAAGAGTTAGAACACCCACCATGCCAGAAGGGTGACGCCGACGAGGCACAGGAGGTCGAGGCGCAGGCCAGCTTTCATCATCTGCCGCTGCGGAATCCTGCCGGTGGCGAAAACGATGGCATTCGGCGGGGTGGCGACGGGCAGCATGAAGCCGCAGGAGGAGGCGATGGCGATGGGGATGACGAGTTTGGCCGGTTCCACTCCAAGCTCGACGGCGATCGAGTGGAAGATCGGCACCATGAGGGCGGCACTGGCGGTATTGCTGGAGAACTCGCCGAGGAGGATGACGAAGAGGAGGGAAGCGGCGATCACGAGGGCGACCGGCCAGCCATGGACCAAGCCCACGATCTCGCGGGCCAGGAAGAGGCTGGAGCCGGTCTTGTCGAGGACGCTGCTGAGGGCGAGGCCGCCGCCGAAGAGCAGGAGCACTCCCCATTCGGTGCCTTTCTCGATCTGCTTCCAGGTAACGGCACGGAAGACGACGAGCGCCAGGACGGCCAGCAGGGCGATGACGGTATCCATCGAACCGGAGATCCCGAGGCCCTTCCCGATCCACTCGCCGAAGATCCAGAGCAGCCCGGCGCAGGCGAAGATGGCAAGGGTGGCGATGCTCCTGCCGCTCCAGACGAAAAGATTGAACTTGGGAAGCGGGAAGGTCGCGGCGGTCGGGCGGAAAGCGAGCCGCAGGGCCAACACCGTCAGCGGCAGAAGAACGAGCACCGAGGGAATGCCAAAGCGCAGCCACTCCGCGAATCCGATGCCGAGTTGTTTCGCCGCGATGCCATTCGGCGGAGTGCCGACGACGGTGCCAAGGCCGCCGATACTGGATGAGTACGCGGTGCCGAGGAGAAGATACAGGGCATTGGGACCATCGCGCTCCCCCTCGGGGAGCTTGCGCAAGATGCCCAACACCAGCGGGATCATCAGCGCGGTGGTCGCGGTGTTGCTCATCCACATGGAGAGGAAGGCCGTGGTCCCGAAAATCATCCAGGAGATGCGGAGGAAATTCCCTCCGCCCTTCCGCAAGAGTTCGTTGGCAATCCAATGGTCGAGGCCTTGGGCGGACATCGCGGACGCGAGGGCGAAGCCGCCGAAGAAAAGAAAGATGAGCGGATCGGCGAAGCCCGCCATGGCGGTATTCATGTCCATGACCCCGGCGAGGGTCGCGAGGACCGGGACGAGGAGGGCGGTGGCGGCGAGAGGCAGGGCCTCGCTGATCCACAGGAAGCCGATGCAGAGGAAGATGCCGAGGCCGAGGCGGACTTTCGCGGGATCGAGACCGGCACCGGCATGGCGGGCGGCATCGACGGGGATCAGGAGGGCGAGCGGGATGAGAAGCAGGCCGGCAAGGAGGAGCCAGGTTTCGCGGCGGCGGAAGAAAGAGCGATGGTCGTCCGGGGCGGGCTCGCGGGTTTCTTCCATGATGGGGATTTATTCAGGGAGGACCGGGGCGGGGGCAAGCTCGGGGTGGGGGGGAGGTGCGCGGGATGATCTCCGGTGTACCCCGGGGATCCAGGATGTGGGGCGACCGCAAGAAGCCGGAAGGCCGAGAGTCCTTCCGCCACGAAGAGAAAAGGCATTCCGCCTGAAAGGCGGGACTACGAACCCTTGGGGGCGATGCGGAAGAGTGGCTTCGGGGAGCTGTAGAGGGCTGCCCGAGGGAAGCTTCGACCCTCGCAGCAAGGCAGCCGCAGTCCAAGGCGGCTGCGTCGCGGTCAGGGGGCCTCATTCCGGGCAACGCCCTTATTCTTCCTTTTCCTCGGAAGCGCCGCCGTTGCCGTTTTCGTCCACGCCGGCGGGTTCGAGACGGCGGAAGTGGACCTGGCCGACACGGCGGCC
>CBFGPU010000796.1:0-1915 GCA_965650715.1 uncultured Haloferula sp.
ATTCCGGAGCGGCCGGGCGAGCTGGGGCGCGTGGGAGGACAAGCGGGCGGATCCTTTCTCCGACCCTGCGGCACCGGAGGAAGTCCCTCCCTCGGTTCAAGCCCCGGCTCCTCTTCCCCAAGGCAAATACCAGCTCTTGGCCCGCGTCGATCCCAACCTGAAAGAGCGCCAGCAGGGAGGGGCCTCGAGATTGGTGTTTCTCCGCGGTGCATTCATCGCTCCGGCTGGAAACGAAGTGAAGCCCCAAGGACTGACGCACCTGGCCTATGAACTCGTGGAAGTGGATCACGGCGGCTTCTCGGCTTGGCAATGCTCCAAGGCCCCGGGTGAGATTCCCGCGGGCGCTTGGCATCTCGTCGAGGGAATGCGCAAGGCGGGGGAGGTCACGACCATCATGTGCGGCGATGGTCTGGCCCAGGGGGCTTCGCAGTGGACGTTGGAAAACATCTCCGAGGAAATCTATCCCACCGAATGGGCTCCCACCTACGAAAAGACCGTCCTGCGACACTGGCAGAGCCCCCACCGCCGGCAGGAGGATGGCAAGTCGGTGGAAGGCTTGGGAACCTTCGAACGGCAAAAGCTGGAATCTTATCCCGGGATCAAAGGTGCCAGCATCGGCACGAGCTTCGAAACCCGGAACACGGGGATGACCATCGAGTTGAAACCTTCGTGGGACGAATCCGGCCTTCTGGTCGATCTCAGGTCCTACTACGTGTTCAGGCTGGGCGACACGGTTTCACGCCGGATCGAGGACAATGGCGAATGGATTCCCGATTGCACCATGCCTCTCTTTGCTTCGAACCTCTTCAAGACCACCTGCCGCATCACACCGGGACAGTGGACTCTGGTAAGCTCCGGCAGCCGTTTCACCGGCTTGGGCAAATCGGACCCGGGCCGATGCCTGCTTCTCTTCATCAAAGTGGAGTGACAGCGCCCGGTGTTCTGGATTGATTTGCCTGAAGCCCCGCATGAAAGCTCCTCCAACCACGGGATCGCCTGCCGGCGTCCGCACGCCTTGGGCGGTGACGGGTGCGGTATCCTTCATCCTGTCCGCGGCGGTCGTGACTGCGGGGCTCTTGCTCGCCCGCCAGGAGGAGCGCATCCCCCGGAAGCCCGCCGGCAATCGCGTGGACGATTTCTTCCGCGAGTCGAACCGGCGGGTCGCCGGGATGGAACGGCTCTGGGAGCAGGCCCTGGATGCGGAAGCGGTGCGGCTCCTGGATAGAGGGCTAAGCCTGCCTGCGGATGGCTCCGTGATCTCCGGAGTGGTGCAGCGCTCCTTGCTGTCGCAGACCTTTAACGACCCCTCCCGATCTCATCTGGCCACCGGCGCATCGTCCCCGCGCTGGCTTCCCGTGCTGGAACGCTATCAACGGAAGGAGAAGGACGAATGGGTGCTTCCCGAAGCCCGTGTCTTGGAAGGAAGCGGCTGGATCGAAATGCCGGACAAACCCTTGGCATGGTGGCACGGCAATGGTCGCTCGGTGGCCTTGCTGATCGTCGATCCGGCAGCGGCATCGCAAGTGGTGTCTGCCGATCTTAGCTCGCGCGCAGATACGGCCGGCATTGCGAACGAGGCCGGGGCCATCATCTTCGAAGGTCCGGACAACCGCCCTTGGGCACGCAGCGGCACTCCTCCTCTGGATGCCAAGCCCGACGAGATCCTCCGCCATGTCTCCCGCTTCGGCGATTGGAGCCTGCACCGCTACTATCCCGTGCGGGTCGCAGTGGCCTACCGGCTTCCGGTCCTCGCGGGCTCCTTGTCCGTGGGGCTTCTGGTCTTGCTCGGAGGCCTCTGGATCGCGGTTTCTCAGAAGAAGTCGTTCCGGCTCGCCGAGGAACGCGTGAGCTTCGTGAACCGCGTCTCCCACGAACTCCGCACACCGCTCACCAATCTCCTGCTCAACACCGACCT
>CBFGPU010000797.1:0-1910 GCA_965650715.1 uncultured Haloferula sp.
CGTCTTCACGGTGATCGTGCCATCCTGCGGCATCGGCACAGCCAGTTCCGGCGTGATAGTTCCCAAGCGCAGCCGCAGCGGCCACTCCTTCTTCTCCTCGCCTTCCGGCTGCTTCATCGAAAGCACGATCTCCCGCGGCGGCACGGTGCCCTCCGGAGCCGGGATCTCATAGCGCACTCCACCCCTTACCTCCTGGCGGAAGGGCGGCGGATCCCCCAGGGGAAGGATGCGGAGGGTGTGCCTCGACGCTTCTTCCTGCGAAAAGGCGGCACCGGCGAGGAGAAGGAATACGGCGGAAAAGAACTTCATGAGCGCCCCAGCTAGGACAAATCCCGCCCGGGTTCATGATCCGCAAAGTGACTTTCCCGTCGCAATCCGCGGACACCCTCCCCTGCGTGAATCCACAAGCCCCTTGCATGCAATATCATGCACCGGTACGCCCGCCGGATGTGACATCCACGTCACGCCCGATGTGGCGAAGTTGCTACACAACACCCTCATTTTCAGACATCATCGTGTCTCATCTGTAACCCTTGTTTCATGGCTACGCAGATCGCATCCCATACGGTCCGCGCCGCATGAAAAAACTTCCCTCGCGCCTGAGCATGCTCATCGCGTTGGCCACCCCCGGCCTGACCCTCGCTCTCGAGCACGGCAGCCTGAACGTGGTCCAGCTCAATACCACGAACAACAACCAGACATCAGCCACCCCCGCCGTGGCGGTCACCATCAAACCCGGTGCCACGCCGAATATCTCCATCCGCGGCCATAACCGCGGCGATATCGACATGGCCTTCAGCGCCGATTTCACCCAGGACAACCTGAACGGCGTGATGATCTCCTCGGTCACGCAGAACGGCCGCAACAACGCCTCGGGCGGCGGACCGGACGGCATCACCTACGCCACCAGCCACTCGGAGATCTCGGGCGGAGGCTTCTTCCTCCCGATCCAATCGACCTCCGGCGGCATCGAACCAGCCGGCGAATTCAACATCAACGTGGCCGCCGCCTGGTTCCCCTACGGGGAAGGCTGGCTCGGTGCGCACGCCAGCGCGGGGGCCACGAACGGCGGTCCTCTCACCACTTTCCTCGGCCACCCCTCGATCCGCTCCGGCAGCGGCCTCGAATTCGAAGACCTCAGCGGAGGCCTCTCCAAGCTCAATATCGGCGCGCTCCAGTCCCACGGCGTGCCTGCCACCTCCTCCAACGGCGTGCTGCTGGTCATCGGCGGCAAGAACGAAGGCAACTTCGCCCTCTCCACCGACAATGCCGATGGCAGTTTCTCGCTCTCGGTGAAGGATAATGCCAGCAACAACCCCATAGGCTATGAACAAGACGGGGTCGCATTCGTCTATGTCCCCGTTGCAGCGGTTGGCCGCGGCCATGTGAAAGCGGTGGGCCGCGTCCAGAGCGACGGCAGTTCCGAGATCGGCAGCGGCAACTACACCATCACCAAACAGGGGACCGGCGAATGGCTATTGACCATCCCCGGTCAGACCGAGTCCACCGGCACCCTCATCATTTCCGCGGAGGGCGGCAAGCCTCCTGCCGACGTGACGCCGGTCCCTAACAACACCGACAACTTCGTCTGCTACGAATGGAATCCCGCCCTTTCAGGTTGGGTGATCCAGAGCCGCGATCTCTCGCCCGCCACCCTGGAAGACGGCGCGACCGTGGACGAAGACATGTTCAGCTTCGTCTTCCTCACCACGGAGCCCGCCATCGCGCTCACCCATCCCGTGGCGAACACGATCTACCAGACCGGAGGAGGAAGCCAGCTGACCCTCTCCGCCTCTACCACCACCGCCACTCCCGCGGCCGTGCAGCAGGTGGACTTCTTCATCGATGGCGTCTCCGTCGGCAGCGACTCCACCGCTCCCTACGAAATCACCATCCCCGCTCCCTTGCCC
>CBFGPU010000798.1:0-1906 GCA_965650715.1 uncultured Haloferula sp.
GTGATGTCGCTGGAGGTGACGAACCTCGCGGCTTACCAGCGGCTCGATGAGTGGATTCCGGCGCTTCACGAGGCCTTCGGCACGGAGAAAGCGCATGTGCGGGTGGATCCGGATCTGGCGCGGATCGAGGGGATCCCCTCGCTGACGCACCGGCTTTCCGAGAAGGTCCGACCGCTGAAGATCCGCGAGCACGGCGTGACCTTCGAGATCGATCCGGCGGGCGGGCACAAGACGGGCTTCTTCTGCGACCAGCGGGACAACCGGAAGAAATTCGCGGCGCTGGCACCGGGGCGTAGCGTGCTCGACCTGTGCTGCTATACCGGGGGCTTCTCGGTGAGCGCGGCGCTGGCGGGTGCGGAGGACGTGACGGCGGTCGATCTCGACGAGGTGGCCGTGGAGATGGCGAAGCGGAACGGCAACCTCAACCAGCAGCGGATCAAGTTCACACATGCCGACGCCTTCACCTGGGCGCGGACGATGATCGAGAACGGGCGGCAGTGGGATCTGGTGATCGCCGATCCGCCGAAGTTCATCCACAACCGCGAGGACCAACTCGGACACAACAAGTATCACGACCTGAACAAGCTCGCGCTCCAGATGGTGAAGCCGGGCGGCCTCTTCGTGACTTGCTCGTGCTCGGGGATGCTGTCGGCGGACGAGTTCGAGAAGATCGTGGTGTCCGCGGCGCACCGGCAGAACCGGCGCTTGCAGATCTTCGACCGCACCGGAGCTGGACCGGATCACCCGACGATCTCGAATTATCCCGAATCGCGGTACCTGAAACTACTCTGGTGCCGGGTGCTTTAACAGCGCTACCGGGCAAGATCGTCGATCTCTCTCAGCGGCCGCCCTCGACGATGATCTTGGGGGGAGTACCATTCGGGATGATCGGGCTTTCCACCAGTTGGAACGAGGTGAGGCCGCCTACGTTCGGAATGGTGAAGAGAAGCATGCCTGCCGCGGAGAGCGGAGTGACGGAAGCGGAGTGGGTAGCCGAAACTCCTCCCCGGTTGTCAGAATGGTGGGAGCCCTGCGACGCTCCGAAAGGAGCACCGAGACTAGCTAGACTGTTCACGGGGATGGTGCCGCTCGCTCCGGAGGCATCGTACCAGATGATCTTGTGCTGGTTGCCTTCGGCCGGCGGAGGCACCTGGTCGATGACGACCTCGGCCTGGTTGGTGAACGGGTCTTCGATCACGAAGCCCTCGGGCTCGGTGCGGGTTGTGACGGCGGCCACCGTTTCCGTTTCCTCGGGCTGCTTGTAGGCGGCGATGTCCGTTTGCTCCGTCGCCTTGCGACCCACGAAAGTGCTGCCGCTGCCCTCGCGGGTCCAGACGATCTGGCGGGCCGGATCGAGATAGGAGCCATCGTCGGCGCGGAGCAATTGGTTCTCCTGCCATGCTTCCTCGGGGAAATTCAGGTGCCGGATGGCCTTTCCTTCCCCGGGTGCGGCGAGGCCTTCGGGGAGCCATCCGCGCTGGATGACCAGCGTGGCGGGATCGCCGGGGGCACCGCTCTCCAGTTCGAGGGTGTTCTTCAAGGCCGCGACCAAGGCGGATGACAGGCGCTGGTTGGTTTCCTCCGGCGAGCGGCGCGGGACGCCCGGGGCGGTGAGGCTCATGATCCGCGGCGCGGCCGAGGCTTCGATCTCCCGGAGGGCGGCAACACGCTTTCGCAGGCGCTCGATCTCGCTATCCTGCCGGGCAGACTGGGGACCGGTGGTGGAATTGGGGGAGGACGGTGATTCCGGATCGCGGGGCGCGGACTTGGTCGCGGGTGTTCCGTTGATCACGACACGACCCCGATCTTCCAACGCCTGCTCGCGGGGCCAGAGGCAAATCGCGACGGCAACGGCGGCAGCCCAGCCGCTGGCGGCGAGGAGCGGGGCTACCTTGAGCTTCCGCTC
>CBFGPU010000799.1:0-1904 GCA_965650715.1 uncultured Haloferula sp.
CGGGTGTCGTCTTCTCGGTGGTCTATGTGATGGGGTGAGGCGGGAATTACGGGGGGTCTAGTAGAAGGCCGAATGCGGGGGCATGTGGCCTTTTCTGCGGGGAAAGGCAGAATCACGAAAGGCAGAATCACAAATCGGTCTGCGGCTGCGCCGAGGGGATGGAGGAGAACCCTGGACTATCGACTCCGACCTCCCACCTCTGACCTTGGTGGTCAGCCGCCTTACTCCCACCGGGCTTCGGCGACGTTTCGGACCATGCCGAGCCAGCGGCTGCCGCAGACGACTCGGGCGCGGCGGGTGAGGCCGTGGCCATCCTGAACGGTGACGTGGAAGAGCGCCTGCGAGGCGGAGGCGGAGATGCCTTCCTGCCGGAGATTCGTGCGCTCGGTGGCGAGGAGCTTCACGCCCTCGCGCGCGGCCCAGTCGCGGAGGATCTGGTGCGAGCGCCGCTCCTCCCAGTAGAAGCCCCAGATCAGGGCGGCCGCCACGAGGAGCAGCCAGACGAGTAGCATGACATGTCCCTGCATTTCCCTAGCAGACTGGACCGGACGGGAGATGATTTCTATTACAAAGTGAAGGATCACTGCAGGCTTGCCGGGAAGGCGTGACGTGCGGACGATGACAACGGATGAGACCGCTCCATCGTTCGCGCTTGTTCTGGTCCGGCGCGGTGGGCTGCCTGCTGATCGCAGGAGCATGGGTGAGTTCCGGCTGCCGGGAGTATTCGGCCTGGGTGAACCTGCCGGGGGGAACCGATGCCGTCTTCATGACGCAGGATGCGGGAGCGATCTCGTTCAATCACCGGCGGTATCATGCGCGGTCGCTGAGCGGGTCGCCGTTTTTCTCCGCGCATGGAACTCCCCGGGTGCCGGGAGACCCGGGCTTCCGCTTCCGCTGGCTGCAGGTGACGTGGAGGCGGCCGTTTTTCGTCGATCACACGCCGGGGGTGAAGATCGCTCCGTTCTTCACCATGTCCCGCCTGGTGGTGCCGTATTGGCTGATCATGCTGGCATGGCTTGCGGGATGGTCGGGTGTGTTGGCTTGTTGGAGAAAGCGGCAGCGGAGGCTTGTCGCGGGGATGGGGGTGGAAGAGGGTGGGCAGGGATGAAGCAGCTTCGACGCTCGCGCATGTTCTGGTCGGGGATCGTGGTGCTGGCGTGCCTCGCGGGGCTCTGGGTGGATTCGATGTATCGCGAGCGGGCGATGGTCCTTCACCGAGGTGTGTTTATCGAGAGCCATGGCGTCGTCCACCAAGAGGGCTCGATCGACCTTTTTTCCCAGCGCTCGCCGGGCGCGGGGTCGCTGGACCCGTGGCAGATGGCGGTGAAGACCTCTCCCGGGGCGGAGGATGTGCCGTGGTTCCCCCGGCTGTATTGGGAAAGGCAGGAATACGCGACGACGATCTTTTACGGGCTGCGGCTGCCGTACTGGCTGATCTCGGCGGTGGTCGCCATCGTGTGGGCGGCGATGTTGTGGAGGCGGCGGCGCGGGCGGAGAAGTAGCGCGGCTTTGCATGCCGCTGCCGGCGATGTCTTGCCCTGAGGAGAGAGCAGGAGATTGCTACGATGGATCCCGTATTTCGGCGGCGGAACGGCGAGAAAGTGGCTTGCGGGTCCGTGTGCGGCGGGTAAGGAAGGATGACGGCAAGAATGGCAAGCGACCCATGCGGAAACCCCTGAGACGATCTTTCACCTTGTGGGGCGGGCTGTTCGTGCTCGTCTTCCTGATCTGGGTGTGGGCGGATTCCTTCACGACTTGGTCCTTCGGGTCGATCCCGCGGAAGGGCCAGTACGGCCCGCTGCGGAACTCCCTGCGCTCGGGGGTGATCGAGATGTCGTGGGATGATGTGCCGGGACAGAGCTATCCGAAGCCGCAGAGATTCGCGGCAGGGAGGATGCCGGCAT
>CBFGPU010000800.1:0-1900 GCA_965650715.1 uncultured Haloferula sp.
TTTGAGGAAAAAAGCGACCCACTTCTTCATCGGAAGACGCATTCGCAGTTCGTCCTCACCGGAGGCTGCCGCTCACTCCCCGATGGCAGGAGCCATCGGCTACTCTGCGGCTTCGTCATCATCCCTTCGCCTCGATCGCCTTCGCGATCGTCTCGACGCTCTGGAGCACGCCCTTGGCCTTTTCGGCATCGGCGATCTTCAGGCCGAAGTGCTTCTCGATGGCGACGACGAGTTGGAGGGCATCCACCGAATCGAGTCCCAGGCCGCCCGCGCCGAAGATCGCGGTCTCGTCGGCGATCTCCGCCGCGTCGAAGTCGAGCATCAGTTCCTCGACCATCACCTCCTTGATCTTGCGTCGCAATTCCTCGCCTTGTGCCATGATTCTGAGCTTGTTAGAAAATACCGCCGTCGATTTTCAGGGCGGACCCTGTGACGTAAGCGGCATCGTGGCAAGCGAGAAACAGCACCGCCGCCGCCACCTCCGCCGGGGTGCCGAAACGCCGCATCGGGATGCCCGCCTTCGCCCGTTTCGCCGTCTCCTCGTCCATGTGCGCCAGCGCCTCCGTCGCGATGTAGCCCGGCAGGAGCGCGTTCACGGTGATGCCGGAGCGGGCGACTTCCTTTGCCAGCGTCTGCGTCAGGGCGACCACCCCGGCTTTTGCGGCGGCGTAATTCGTCTGCCCGAGCGGCGGCAGGATCGCGCTCAGCGAGGCGATATTGACGATCCGGCCGAAGCGGTTGGCCATCATCGGGCGGATCACGGCGCGACAGCCGAGGAAGACGGCATCGAGGTTCGTGGAAATCACGGAGGACCAGGCCTCGTCCGGCATGGTGGCGAGCAAATGGTCGCGGTGAAGCCCGGCATTGTTCACCAGCACGTCGAGGCGGCCGTCCGCTGCGGTGATGGTGGCCACGGCGGTCTCCCAGCTCTCCTTCGAGGTCACCTCCAGATCGACGAGGGCGCAGCGGTCCGGGAATTCGCCGGCGAGGGCTTCCGCATTCGTGCGGTTTGCACGGACACCGAGCCAGACTTTCGCTTCCGGATCTTTTTCGAGGAAGTAGCGGCCGATGCCGGTGCCGAGGCCGCCGTTTCCGCCGGTGATGAGGATGCTGCGCACGCCCGGAGTTTTCCGGTTACGGGGGAGGAGCGCAACTTTACAAGTTGCGGGCGGGGGCGGCCGCAAGCTGCCAGCGATTTGCGGAGTGGCCTCGGCTCCTTCAAGCCTCCCTCAGCCGCAACGTACAACGTTGCGCCACTTCCTCCGGCGGCCCGACGTTTTCGATGATGATGACATCCGGACCGAGTTCGAGGGTCGCCAACTGCGAATCGAGCAAGCTCGCGGGCATGAAGTGTTCGCGGTGTTGCATCCGCTCGTCCAAGGTGCCGCGATCCGCGGTGAGGACGATGAAACAGAGCGGCCCGGCGAGCTCGCGGAGGCGGTCGCGGTAGGCCTTCTTCAGGGCGGAGCAGGCGAGCACGATGTCTCCGCGCTGCGCAAGATAACGGCCCATGGCCTCCAGCCAGCCGGCGCGGTCTTCGTCCGTCAGCGGGATGCCCGAGGACATCTTCGCGATGTTCTCGGGCGGATGGAAGCCATCGGCATCGGCGAACTGGCAGCCGAGCTTTTCGGCAAGAAGCTCGCCAATGGTGGTTTTGCCGCTGCCACTGACGCCTGCGAGGACGATCTTCATTGGGTCTCAGTGACGGCGAGACGGGAGCGAAAAGCAAGGATCGGGAGAACGGTCCGGCCCTCTGAAACGAGGGCTCTCCACCTTCACTCCGGTTCGCCGATAAAGCATTGACGCCCTCCCCCTCCCCCCCCACCACTCCTTCAGAAAGATAACACGCCCCCCATGCCGCTGCTCCGCCCCCGCGTCCTCTCCCTGTCACTCCTCGCCC
>CBFGPU010000801.1:0-1900 GCA_965650715.1 uncultured Haloferula sp.
AAGCGCGCGTCGATCAAGGCGGTCTTGTTCTGCTGGTCGGCCTTGGCCTGCTCGACGCATTCAGTGATCGAGCGGCAGGCATGGCCGACCTTGAAGCCGACGTCCCACATCAAATAGAGGATCTCCTGAACCAGCGCGGAGAGATCTTCCGGCAGCTTGTTCGAGGCACGGGGAAGGAGAAAGAGCAGGTCGATGTCCGAACCCGGATTCAGGGTGCCGCGGCCGTAGCCACCGACCGCGACGAGCGCGAGCACCGGGGCCTCCTTGCGCTTGGAAAGGGCGAGGTCGAAGAGCGAACGGAGCACGACATCGAGCAACTCCGCGCGCGCCCCCGCGATCTCGAGGCCGCCCGCCCCCGCGCGGTGGCGGAGCCTGATCCGGTGTTCCTCGATCTTGAGGAAGCGGCGGTAGAGGGCGATGCGCTCGGCGGGCGAGAGGTGGCCCTGGACGGCGGGCTTGAGCGCCGTTTTCGCATGGGCCTGGAGGGTTTTGAGATGGGCGGACATCCGGTGCGGGCAGGGTGCGCGGATTTCGACGAGGGTCAAGGCGCTGGCCCATTGATAGTCATTAATCACTAATTTTCAAATCATAAAGCGGGATGCACGCGACGCAATGTGAACAAAATGTGCGCAATCGCGGAGGCCCTGTGTAATCCGTTTGGAATCAACCCCGGGGCTGTGAACAAACTCCTTTTCCACGGTGGACAAGATCGCGCGCGGGGCTCACAAGGCGCCATGAAGAAGACCTTCCCCCTGGTGGTGCCGGAGCGGCAGCCGAAGCAGGTGCTCGATGCGATCAAGCACGAGCTGCGGAAATACCTGAAGCGCGAACGGCGCAAACCCGTGCCGGAAGGCGTGGATTTCTGGGACTTCGATTGCCGGGTGGGGAAGGGGGATGCGGCTCCGGAAGTGAAGCATCCGGGGGATGTCGAGAAGGCCATCGAGGACGCGGCGAAGGAAGGCTGTCCCTCGGTTTTCGTGGAGATCCTCGCGAAGCCGGGACACCGGACGAAGAAGGCCGGGGAAGGTTGAGGAGTTCAATACGGTGCCCCCCGCGTTCTCACGAACGGGCCTACGGATGACGGGACGGTCCGCGATACCGTCCTTGGGCGCGGCGGTGACACCGCGCGAGGACGAGGGGTGAGGAGACACGCGGGATTGCTTCCGTGTTCCCACGAACGGGCCTACGACGAATCCGCCTACCGCCGGATCACGTGCACGCCCTTCTTGCTGCCCGCCGCGAACTCCAGATTTCCATCGCCATCCAGATCCACCGCGAGCACCTGGCAGCCGACGCCGGAATCGCGATCGATCACCTCCGCCTGCCACTTCACCCCGGCACCATCCTTGCGGTTGTAGAAGATCACCGCGAGCGCCGGATCCCTTGAGCCGGGGTCGTTGGCCATGTGCGCCCAGAAGCGCTTGCCGGTGATGAAGTCGATGCGGCCGTCCTTGTCGAAGTCGCCCATTTCAAGCGCGTGGAGCTGGCTGAACTGCAGGCCGTCCGCGCCCGTCTTCGCGGGATCCGCGGGAAGAATCTCGTGCCGGGTGAAGGATACCTTGCCGCCTACTTTCTTGTTCTCGTACCACGCGAGGCCGTAGCCGTGGCCGTCGATGCTCGTGACCATGTCGTTGTCGCCATCGCCATCCGCATCGAAGACCAGCATCTGCGCACCGCCGGGGCCGGCGAAGTCTTCCTTGTGCCAGGTCCAGGTGCCGCTCTGTTCCGCAGGCTGCTCGAACCAGCCCTGCTTCTCGACGATGTCCGGCTTGCCGTCGCCATTGAGATCCCCGGCTCCCAGACCGTGGACATAAGGGGAATCACTGCGCTTTTCCGAGATGGCGATGAAGGTCCATGGCTTCGTGGGATTCGACCAATCGACTTTGCCGTAACCGAACTT
>CBFGPU010000802.1:0-1899 GCA_965650715.1 uncultured Haloferula sp.
GAGCACGCTCGCTCCGCACCGGGCACCGTGACCGGATACGCTGTCAGGGTCCCCTTCTCTTCCACATCGGGATATCCATCCCAAACATCTATCGGAATCCCCGCTCCACCCTACCACTTCGTCTGCCCGTTCCCCCGCACGCGGTACTGGTAGCTCGTCAGCTCGCGCAGACCCATCGGCCCGCGGGCATGGAGCTTGTCGGTGGAGATCCCGATCTCCGCCCCGAACCCGAACTCCTCGCCATCCGCGAGCCGGGTGGAGACGTTGTGGAAAACGCAGGCCGAATCGCAGCCGGAAAGGAAAGCATCGGCCGCCGCTTGGTCGCCTGTGACGATGCTATCGGTATGGTGCGAGCCGTGCGTGTTGATATGGCTGATCGCCTCCTGGAGGGAATCGACGATCTTCACGGAAAGGATGAGATCGAGGTACTCCGTCCCCCAATCCTCCTCGGTGGCAGGTAGCGCATGGATGATCGCGCGCGTGCGCTCGCAGCCGCGGATCTCCACACCCTTCTCGACCAACACCTCGGCAATGGCGGGCAGGTGGGTGGCTGCAACGGAAGAATGAACCAGCAGCGTCTCCAGAGCGTTGCACACGCCGGTCTTCTGGGTCTTCGAGTTGACCGCCAGCTTCACCGCCATGTCGAGATCGGCCGCGGCATCCACGTAGAGATGGCAAATCCCGTCGTAGTGCTTGATCACGGGCATCCGCGCCTGGGAAACGACGGTCTCGATCAGCCCCTTGCCGCCGCGCGGGATGATCAGGTCGAGCCACTTGTCCATCTTGCACAAGGCGCCCACGCTGGAGCGGTCCGTGAAGGGGATGAGCTGGATGGAATGCGGGGGAAGCCCCGCGGCTTCACCGCCAGCCTGCAGTGCCGCGGCAATCGCCGTATTGCTGTGGAAGGCCTCGGAACCACCCCGCAGGATCGTCGCGTTGCCCGCTTTGAAGCAGAGAACGGCGGCATCGCTGGTGACGTTCGGGCGGCTCTCGTAGATGATGCCGATGGTCCCGATGGGAACCCGGGTCTGGTGGATGTGCATGCCGTTCGGCCGCGTCCACTTCTCCATGATCTGCCCCACCGGATCGGGCAGCGCGACCACCTGGTCGATTCCCGCCGCGATGGCTTCAACCTTCGAACCATCAAGCTTCAACCGTTCGAGCATCGGCTTCGAAAGCCCCTTTTCCTCCCCTGCGGCGAGGTCGAGAGCATTGGCGGCGACGATCTCCGCGGTGCGCACACGGAGTTCGGCCGCCATCGCACGGAGGATGGCGTCCTTCTGCTCCGTGGAGAGCTGGGAAAGCTTGTAAGCGGCCGCGCGGGCGTTGCGGGCGATTTCTTCGACGGCGGAAAGAACTTCGGCTTCGGTCATGGAAAAATGGCGACGAGAATCGGGCGCCCGAAGAAACCACGGAATCCACGGAACACACGGAAAAAGGCTTTCAGGGCAATTACAAGCCAGCGGGAGCGAAACGGGTGGAAAGGCCCTTCTCCCCGGCCAGGATGCCGGCCAGGCGCTCCGGCTTGCGACCGTGCGCGATGTGGACGGTGATCCCGGCATCCACGGAGTTCTTCACCGCTTGAAGCTTCGAGGCCATGCCACCGATCGAGAAGCGGCCCCGCTCGTCCTTGGCATAGCCCAGCACGGCATCGACGTCCGGCACGTCCTCCACAAGTTCGTTGGTTTCCGGCGAAAGCAGCCCGTCCACCGAGGTGAGGAGAACGAGGGTCTTCGCCCCGAGAAGCCGGGCGACGTGGGACGAAAGCATGTCGTTGTCCCCCACCCTCAGCTCCTCGACCGCGACCGAATCGTTCTCGTTGATAATGGGCACGATACGGGGCGAAGCCAATAGTCGCTGGAGAGTGTTGGAAACGTTCTGACGGCGCTCCGGGGTCTG
>CBFGPU010000803.1:0-1899 GCA_965650715.1 uncultured Haloferula sp.
GCTCAAGCCCGAGAAGGCGAGGTCCGCCCCGGTCACCTCCACCTGGACCTCCCGTCCATCCAGTCCCGGCAATGTCAGTTTGCGGATCGCTTCTCCCTTCGCCTTCGAATGTTCCACCGTCTGCCATGCCGGTTCCTTTCGATAGACCAGCTGGCGGCGTTCGATGCGGTCGTTCTCCTCGACCATGCGGATGAACTCTTCCGGACCATGCGCGATCTTCTCGATCGCCTCCGGCACGCGCAGATCCTCCGAGGTCCATTCGTGCTGACCGCTGGCCTGTACCACCGCAAGCGGCCGCGCTTCAGTCGGCTTCTGCCCCTTTGTCCCCCCGGAAGAATCACCCGTCCCCTTCGCCTTCACCGCCGCCTCGTCTTCGCGCCCCAGTGTCGGAGAAACCGGCTTCAAAACGACAAGCGTCGCAACCAGGATCGCCAGCACCAGGACGATCGCAAGAGGCCGGGGAGGAAGGTCTTTTCGAGTAAGCATCAGTGAAAATGATGGATTGAAATTAATAACTTCGCACGGCCCGCATCCCGTGCAACATCGCCCCCTTTGGAGCCGCAGGCTCTTTCGGAGTGCGGCGGGCGTCGCCGCTTTGAGGAAGATAATCCCTCCCCTCCCATGTGGCACCGCTCGCGATTCCCCCTTCCGTGGCCTCGCCGCCTTGGACTGCGGCAGCCTGCTGCCGCTTTCCCGACGCAGCCTGCTGCGGAGTGGGGTGGATGGCCAACTCACCCACCGTAGGCGCGTTCGTGAGAACGCGGAACCCATCTCGCGTGTCTTTCACCACCCGTTCTTCCGCGGTGTCACCACCGCGCCTACGGATGGAGACCTGGGACATCCCATGTGCCCGGTCCTTCACCGCATCGAGTTCCATCACCATCTCTCCACCCGCCATCACGGCTGCGCCAAATAGACCTGCAAGCGATAGATCCCGCGGTTCACCGGCGCGCCTGCATCCGTGACCTGCACCACGCCATCCGCCGCTACCGGCCCGATCACCTGAACTTCCTGCCACTCGCTGCCGCTGGCACCCACCATCCGCTCCAGCGTGTAGGAACGCCCCGCCTTGCCATTGAACTCCAGCGTCGCCGGCGACACCGAAACCACGCGCAGCCGGATCACGTTCGATCCGCTCGAAGGATTCGTTCCCGCCACATACTCGTCCCGGTTCGATTGCCCGTCGCCATCCGGGTCCTCGCTTGGAGAAAGCGAGGTCGTCGTACCGTAGAGGACTTCCCAGGCATCGGGCAAGCCGTCGCCATCGCTGTCCGGATCCCCACTCGCCGGCGGCGGTGTCAGCACCGCGGCCACGTTGTCCATCACCGAGGTGTTCAATGTGGAAGTCGAACCGCTCGCGACCGCAAGGCCCACGTAGTAGTTCGTCCCCATCGTCACGCTGACGCTGCCGATGGTCGTCCACGTGCTGCCATTCGTGCTGCGCGAGGCGGTGACGGTGCTGCCGCTGCGCGCGAGGCGCACCCACAGGTTCGGCGCCGTGCCGCTGCTGCTGTTGGTGGTCGAGACCGTGCCGCCCGTGGTCGTGCGCCGTTGCCAACGCCACGAACCGGAGCCGGTTACTGTCAAAGCGGCCATCCGCGAGTTCGCGGCCAGCGTATCGCGCATCATCACGCCTACCCGCGCGCTGCTGCCGGTATTGTGAAGCGTGCTGACGCGGGCGACGATCGACCCGTTCGCGCCGAGCGGCTGGTAAACGTAACGGAAGCTGTCCGACAAGCCGCCGAAGCTTCCGGCGCCTTTCACCGTGTGAGCTCCGGCGAAATACTCGGCGCTGCCCTGCAAGCCGGGGCTGCCCACGTCCGCGGTAAGCCACGGCGCGGGATACGGCGTGATCGAGACATTGTCGGTCGGCTCGAACGTCAGCGCGAGGCGCCCGCC
>CBFGPU010000804.1:0-1894 GCA_965650715.1 uncultured Haloferula sp.
AGAGGGTGGCGCTGTCCTGCTTCGAGCACGAAGGTCGCGCGGTGCCGATCGTCGCCGCTCCGAGCCGGAAGGCTATGTCCTGTTCTCCTCGCCCAAGGAGGCGGTGGTGGCACCGTTGAGACGGCAGGTGGTGATGATCGGCCTGGGAGCCGGCCTCGCGACCGGGCTCTGCTTGCTAGGGGGATACGCCTTGGTGAACCGGAAGATCCTGCGGCCCATTTCCGCGCTGGGGCAAGCCGCCCGCTCGGTGGCGGCGACCGCTCATCTGCGGAACGATTCCAGCATGTCCGAGGGGGAGGCTTTCGCGCTGCGCAAGACGGCGGAGGAGGACCTGCATCGGATCCAGTCGATCCGCACGGGCGACGAGGTGCAGGAACTGGCGGAGGATTTCGGCGCGATGACCGACCGGGTGATGCGCTATCACCGTGAACTGGAAGCGGAGGTAGATGCGAAGACCTCGTTGATCCGGGAGGAGCTGGAGATGGCCCGGGAGTTCCAGACGGCTCTGATGCCCACCAGCTTTCCGGAGACGCCCCCTCATCTGGCGAAGGACCCGCTGCGGCTCGGCTTCGCCCATTTCTATCAACCGGCCTCGACGGTCGGCGGGGATTTCTTCGACCTGCTGGAGCTGGACGAGCACCGCACCGGGGTGCTGATCGCGGACGTGATGGGTCATGGTGCGCGCTCGGCGCTGGTCACCGCGATCCTGCGCGCGCTGGTCCGGAACAACGTTGCTTCCGCGCACGACCCGGGGGTCTTCCTCGGGATCCTGAACCGCGAGCTCTTCGAGGTGATCGAGCGCAGCCACCAGACGCTTTTCGTGACCGCTTTTTTCCTGGTGTTGGATACCAGGGAGGCGAAGGCGACCTGGGCGGTGGCGGGGCATCCGGCCCCCTTGCGGGCCCGCCGCAGCACGGGGAATCCTCCGCAGCTCCTGTGGAGCGGGGCCCAGCGCCAGCCCGCGCTCGGGCTCATGCCGGAGACGGTGTACCAGACCGCCAACTCGCCGATCCGGGCGGGGGACGTGTTCCTGCTCTACACCGACGGGGTGGTGGAGGCGGAGAATCCCTCCGGCAAGGACTTCGGCATCCAGCGGCTGGTCAGCACCTTCGACGAGGCGCTGGACGGCCCCCTGGCGGCGATGCCGGCCAAGGTCATCTGCGAGGTGGCCGCCTTCCAGAAGCGCCGCCACCACGACGACGACGTGTGTGTGGTGGCTGTGGAGGTGAGTCCCGGGGCCGTGCCGGACAGCGCGGCGGATGCCGGGGTGCTGGCAGGATCGGTCCCACGCGGTGCTTGACTTGCAAGGCGTCCTGCGGCAACCCCGCGCCATGGCCAAGCTTTCGATCCGCGACCTCGATGTGAATGGAAAAGAAGTCCTGATGCGCGTGGACTTCAATGTTCCCCTCGAAGACGGCGCGATCACCGACGACACCCGCATCCAGGGTGCGGTGCCTTCCATCAAGCACCTCCTCGCGGGCGGAGCCAAGCTGGTGCTCGCCTCGCACCTCGGTCGTCCCAAGGGCCACGACTCCAAATTCTCGCTCGCTCCCGCGGCGGCCCGCCTGGCGGAGATCCTCGGCCAGGAGGTGAAGCTCGCCCCCGATTGCATCGACGCCGATACCGCGGCGTTGCGTGCCGCGCTTCAGCCCGGCCAAGTGCTGCTGCTTGAGAACACCCGCTTTTACCCCGCCGAAGAGGCGAACGATCCCGACTTCGCCGAAGCCCTTGCCGGCAGCGCGGAGATCTACGTGAACGATGCCTTCGGCACCGCCCACCGCGCCCACGCTTCCACGGAAGGTGTGACCCATTTCGTCGGAAAGAGCGCGATGGGCTTCCTGATGGAGCGGGAGCTGGAATACCTCGACGGCAAGCTGCAGGACCCCGAGCGCCC
>CBFGPU010000805.1:0-1874 GCA_965650715.1 uncultured Haloferula sp.
GCCGCCGGAAAGACCGAAGGCGCTCGATTTCAGGCGGTCCTTCACGTCGTCCCACAGGGCCACGCGGCGCAGGCAATACTCCACGCGCTCGTCGAGCATCTTGTGGTTCTTCTCGCCGTGGATGCGCAGGCCGTAGGCGATGTTGTCGTAGATCGATTTCGGGAATGGATTCCACTTCTGGAAGACCATGCCCACGCGGCGCCGGAGCACTTGGATATCGAGATCCGGGCGGGCGATATCGATACCGGCAATGCGGATCGCGCCGCCGGTGACCTGAGCGCCGGGAATGCGGTCGTTGATGCGGTTGAAGCAGCGCAACAGGGTAGATTTCCCGCAGCCCGAGGGACCGATGAACGCGGTGATCTCGCGCGAAGGAATTTCCAGATTCACGTCGTGCAGGACCTGCTTCGCCCCGTAGTTGAAGCGGAGGTTCTCCACGGCGATCGCCGGGGTGCCGTTGGTGGAAGAGCCGTTTACCATTTGAGCTTCGAACGGACGCGGTGACGGAGAACGATGGACACGGCGGAGAACAGGAAGATCATCATCAGGAAGACGAAGACCGAACCATACTGCGCACGCTGCGTGTAGTCGGAGGTGGGGATGCGCGCCGCCAACGTGTAGATGTGATAGGGCAGCGCCTGCACCTGGCTCTGCAGCACGCCGAAGGGATTCGAGAGGCCTTCCCAGGGAAGGTCATCCTTCGCCGCCACGGCCGCGGTGAACATGATCGGTGCCGTCTCACCCGCCGCGCGCGCGAGCGACAGCACCGAGGAGGTCAGGATGCCCGGCGTGGCGAAGGGCAGAACGCACTTGCGGATGGTGTGCCATTGGGTCGCGCCGAGCGCCAGCGAGGCCTCCCGGAAACCCTGCGGTACCGCCTTCAGCGATTCCTCCGAAGCGGTGATGATCACCGGCAGGATCATGCACGCCAAGGTGGCGGAGCCGGCCAGCAAGGAAGAGTTCCAGCCTTGGAAGCTCAGCCAGGTGAACCCGAGCGGAATGGCAAACAGGCTGCGGTCGGTCGGGGTATCCGTGAAGACCGGCGCGGCCAGCACGAAGACCGCGAAGCCGAAGAGGCCGAAGACGATCGAGGGCACGCCCGCGAGGTTCAGGATGGCGAGGCGCACCAGATTGATGAACTTCCCCTGCTTCGCATATTCGCTGAGATAAATCGCCGCCGCCACGCCGAAGAAGAGCGCCAGCACGATGCTCAACAGGGTGAGCAGCGCGGTGCCCACGATCGGACCGGCGATGCCACCACCCGAGTAGGCGTACGTTTGTTCGTTGAAAACGGCGTCCGAACCATGCTGATCCACCCAGGCGTGGTATTCCTTCGCCGGAATGCTGTGCCGGGTGCCCGTCGCGTCGTCAAAGACATGCAGGGTCTGCGTTTTCTCGGTCAAGAAGCCGATGTCGAGGTAAGGGAATTCCGGCTTGGTGAGGGCGGGAATGCCATCCCAGCAAATGCGCCCGAAGATCAGCAGTGCGATCAGCACGATGCCCCAGGTGAGGCCGCCGAGGAAGCCCTTCACCGCGCCCTGCTTGAGCCCGTCGTGGTGGACGCCTTTGCGAATGAGTTGTTCGGGATTGTCCATCAGTCGTGGGCGGAGCGGAATTTGTGGAGGATGCGTTGCGCGGTCCAGTTGATTGCCAGCACGATCG
The DNA here is from genome assembly GCA_965650715.1 of uncultured Haloferula sp. Lineage (GTDB taxonomy): Bacteria > Verrucomicrobiota > Verrucomicrobiia > Verrucomicrobiales > Akkermansiaceae > Haloferula. The sequence continues at coordinate 1,663 of CBFGPU010000805.1, forward strand.
CGAAAAGGACCATGCCGACCACGAAGAGCGCGCGGTAGTGGACGCTGCCGAAGGGAACCTCACCCAACTCCTGGGCAATGATCCCGGTGAGCGTGTGGGCCGGCTGGAAGAAGACGCCGAGGCCTTCGGTGAAGTCGGGAATCTCGATCCGGTTACCAGCGACCAGCAGCACCACCATCGTCTCCCCGATCACGCGACCGAGACCTAACAGC
>CBFGPU010000806.1:0-1857 GCA_965650715.1 uncultured Haloferula sp.
ATGGTGGTATTCACGAGTCCGGTGAGGTTTTCTCTGCCTATGGTTCAGACGAGCACGGCATCCCGCATCGGGCGGGTGTTGGGGGGCGGGAGCAGCTGACGTTTACGGCCCAACTGGATCACTTCCTCGCGGACGAGCAGCCTCAGCTTGCGGTAGGTGGCTTCCTCGGTCGCACCGTGGCACACGCCGCCCCACGGGAAGAGATCGAGGCAGTAGCCGACGTAGGCACTGTCCTCGTCGCTCCAGCGGACGAACTTGAGGTAGCGGTCTTCGGGTTTCATTGATGCGAAAGCTAACCGGGGCGGGGGCGCCCCGGCTCCAGGATTACACCAACATCTTGCCGTTTTGGTAGACGACTTTGCCGGAGACGATGGTGGTCTTCACGCGGCCGGTGAGGTTTTGCTTGTCCCAAGGGGAGTTGATGGACCTCGAGAAGGCGCCGTAGGTGTTGTAGAGCCAGGTCTCGGCGGGGTCGAAGAGGCACACGTCGGCGGTGGCGCCGGGGGTGAGGGTTCCGGCGGGGAGCTTCAGGATGTCGGCGGCCTTGCGCGTCATCAGGTCGATGACGTGGCTGAGCTGGAACTTGGATTTCTTGACGAGGATGTCGAGGCACACAGGGAGGGCGGTCTCGAGGCCGATGATGCCGTTGGGGGCGTAGTCGAATTCCTTGTCCTTCTCCTCGGGGGCGTGCGGGGCGTGGTCGGTGCCGATGCAGTCGAGCGTGCCGTCGCGCAGGCCGGCGATGATCGCCTTCCGGTCCTTCTCGGTGCGAAGCGGCGGGTTCATCTTGAGGTTCGTGTCGTAGGTGCCGAGCGCCTCCTCGGTGAGGGCGATGTGGTGCGGCGTGGCCTCGGCGGTGACGTTGACGCCGTCCTTCTTGGCCTGGCGCATGAGTTCGACGGAGTGGGCCGAGCTGATGTGCTGCATGTGGATGTGCGCGCCGGTGTAGCGGGAGAGGATGATGTTGCGGGAGACGATGATGTCCTCCGCGGCGTGCGGCCAGCCCTTGAGGCCGAGGCGGGTGGAGACGACGCCTTCGTTCATCACGGCCTTCTCGGTCATGGACTCGTCCTGACAGTGGTCGAGGATGGAGAGGCCGAACATCTTGGCGTATTCGACCGCGCGGTGCATGAGTTCGTTGGACTGGACGCAGAGGCCGTCGTCGGTGAGGGCGACGACGCCGGCTTTCTGGAGGGAGCCGTGCGGGGCGAGGGCCTGGCCCTTCATGCCGACGGTGATGCAGCCGGTGGGATAGACGTGGACGGGCGCGGTGGCGGCGACGGACTTGATGAGGGCGACGGTGCCGGCGTTGTCGACGACGGGCGAGGTGTTGGGCATGCACACCACGGTGGTGAACCCGCCGGCGGCGGCGGCCTGCGAGCCGGTGAGGATGGTCTCCTTGTGGGTCTGGCCGGGCTCGCGGAAGTGGACGTGGATGTCGACGAGGCCGGGGCACACGACGAGGCCCTTGGCGTCGATGACCGTCGCGGATTTTTTCTGCGCCGCGGTGAGCGATTTGACGAACTTGCCGTCGGAGATGAAGACATCGCCCTTGGCGTCGCGCGAGGAGGCGGGGTCGATGACGCGGCCGTTTTTAATGATCAGGGAAGACATGAGGAAATTTACCGCGGATTACGCGGATAGACGCGGATGGCTTTGCTGCAGGGTGAGGGCACCCTGCCCACAGCGAGGTATGGATTCTTCGCTGCGCTCAGAATGACAGGTCGGAGGTGTTTTATCCGTATTCATCCGTGTAATCCGCGGTGAAAATGATTGGGTCACTCGACCGGGGTGAGGACGTGCTCGGGCTGGCCGCCGGCGCAGAGGTAGAGGACGGCCATGCGGACGGCGATGCCG
>CBFGPU010000807.1:0-1855 GCA_965650715.1 uncultured Haloferula sp.
GCCGCCAACTTGACGGACGCCGACCTGGCGACCGCTCAAGTGGCCCTGGACGAGGCGATGGCCATCGTTCCGCAAGGCGTGGTCAACATGCGGGCCCGCTGCATTGAAGACCTGGAAGAGGCGGAGATCCCGCGCGGGGAGGAGCGGGCGGAGTTCGTTTCGCAGTCGCGCGTGAACCTGCGTTCGCTGCTCGGAGGCACGGACCCGCGCTTTCTGGTAATCGTCGGTCCTTGTTCGATCCACGACACGGAGGCGGGGATCGAGTATGCCCACCGCCTGGCCGCGTTGGCGGAGCGCCTGCGGGACAAACTCTACATCGTGATGCGGGTTTATTTCGAGAAGCCGCGCACGACGGTCGGCTGGAAAGGCCTGATCATGGACCCTCATCTCGACGGAACCGACGACATCCCGGAGGGCCTGCGGCGGGCGCGGCTGTTCCTGCGCGGCGTGATCGACCTGGGGCTTCCGACGGCCACCGAGCTGCTGGACCCGATCACACCGCAGTACATCGCGGATCTCATCTCCTGGTCGGCCATCGGCGCACGCACCGCGGAGAGCCAGACGCACCGGCAGATGGCGTCGGGCCTTTCCATGCCCGTCGGTTTCAAGAACACCACCTCGGGAGATCTGGTGGCGGCGATCAATGCCGTGAGGGCGGCCTCGCAGCCGCAGACTTTTCTCGGGGTTTCGGAGGAAGGCATCGCCTCGTCCGTCACTACAACGGGGAATCCGGATTGCCACGTGATCCTGCGCGGCGGCGACCACGGACCGAACTACGATGAAGCCAGTATTTCAGCCGCCCGCGCCGCGCTCGAGGCGGCGAAGCTCGCGCCTTCGCTGATCGTGGATGCCTCGCACGCGAATTGCCGCAAGGACTGTGCCAGGATGCCGGAAGTCTTCCGCGAGATCGTCCGCCAACGTGCCGCGGGCGACCGCTCGATCACCGGGGCGATGCTGGAAAGCAATCTCGTGGCGGGCAACCAGTCCTTCCCGAAGCCCTTGGATCAATTGGTCCGCGGCCAATCGATCACGGATTCGTGTATCGATTGGGAGACGACCGAGGAATTGCTGCACGAGGCCGCCGCTATGCTGTGAGGCGCCGGCAATTGTCCGCTCAATCCCCCGCGTAGTAGATGCCCTCGATCTCGGCGTTGTCCGGCATCACGTTCAGTTGCATTTTCCACCAGCCCAGCAGGCCGAACCGGGTTTTCACCAGCAGATGTTCCCCGTCGCGGAGCACCACTTCCAAGGGATCTTCCGCCGGGATGTTCGCAATGACTTCACCTCCATCCTTCTTGGCGAGAAGCTTGAGCGGGACCTTGGCTTTCGACTTCAGCCCGACATAGGAGAAAGGTTGCCCGATCTCGACGAGCTTGCCGTCTTGAATGGTATATTTGAGGTGTTCCAGATGCATCCGGTTGGCGCGGCCGGTGGCGTAAATGAAGCCGTTGCCCGGCAGGACGAGGCTTTCGGCGCCGATGCTGCCGATGACCTTGCCGGTCTTTTCATCGGTGATGACGAAAGCGGGATCGGCGCTCGGGCCGGAATCGAAGTCGATGAAGTAACTGCTGTCGGCCTCGCGGTTCAAGCGGGTGGCGACCAGGCGCTGGCCTTCCGGAGCACCCTCCTCGGGTTTCAGGGGCTTGTTGACAACTTGGGTGAGGGCCGGGTCGTAGGAGAGCTTGCCGGGGAAAGGGGTGAGATCCGCCGGGATCGGGAGGGATGAGAGGCCGGGGAAGGAGGTGGCAGGTTCCTCCGCGCGGGCGGAGAACAGGGTGAGCGACAGGGCGAGAAGTACGGGGCAACGCGGGTTCATGGTAGGTAAGGAATCGAACTTTTCCTCTCTAACCGGGAT
>CBFGPU010000808.1:0-1853 GCA_965650715.1 uncultured Haloferula sp.
GGAGATGAGACCCGGCCTCGGCGGTTTTTTCCACCAAGCCGAGCGCCGCTCGGCCGGGGTCCGGGTTTGGATACCCGGCAGGCGGATGGCTGCGGGGACCCGATGATATTGAATGGTTTTCCCGTCTCCTCCGTCGAACTCCCTGCTTACTCCCATGTCCACCGTCATTCCAACCACGCTCGCCTTGCTCGGGCTCGGGATGTTCGCGGGCAGCTTCTGGCTACAGGAAGCCGAGGCACGCTCCCGAGTTCGGCGGGACGTGGTTCCAGTGACAGTTCCTGTCGATGAGCCTGAAGAGGAAGAGATTCCGGAAACGGCGCTCGGCCAATATCCTGTTATTAGCCGCTGATGACCCGATTTAAGGAGCCTTACCGGGATCATGATGATATGCCGGAGTTTTTTGCACAGGAATGCTTTGTGAATCCGCGGCTTTCCGGTTAATCTCACACACCCTCCGCATGGCCGAGCCTGGAATCCTGCCCAAGAAACCCCGCGCCACCCAGATGGTGCTGCTTTTTGCCGCCCTGGTGGTGGTCATCGCGGGGCTGAAGGCGGCCCAGTCGTTTTTCGTGCCGGTACTGCTCGCTTTCTTCATCGCGACGGTGAGCTATCCGGTCACCGCCTGGCTCATGCGGCACCGCATGCCGCCCGCGGTGGCAGTGCTCCTGACGGTATTGGTGGACTTCGCCTTCCTGGCGGCGGTGATCGTGCTCGGTTTCACGATCATCGGCGATCTTCAGGAGAAGTGGGAGGCGGAGTACTACGATCTGGCACGGGCGAAGATCCAGGACGCCAGCACCTCGCTGGCCGGCAAGCTGGAAGAGTGGGGCGTCGAGGACGGCGCGGAGAAAGTTCAGGAATTCACCACCGAGAACCTCGCGGAACTGCGCAATATCAAGTTCCAAACGATCCTGAGCTTCGGCACCGGTGTGGTAGGGCGCGTGTTGACCTTCTTCGCCACCTTCGGCGTGGTGATCGTGCTCACTGTCTTCATGCTTTCGGAAGCACGCGGATTCAGCGGTCGTTTCGGCGCGATCCGCGAGGCTCGGGGCCCGAACTTCGACCGCATGTCCAGCGCGATGCTGGATACCCAACGCTATCTAGGGATCAAAACGCTCATCAGCTTGGCGACCGGGGTGCTCGCCGGGGTGCTTTGCTGGGTGGCGGGCCTCGATTTCTTCCTGCTGTGGGGAATCCTCGCCTTCGTGATGAATTTCATCCCGGTGGTCGGCTCGGCCATCGCGTCGATCCCCCCCATCCTTCTGGCGCTGATCGCGAAGGACGGTGGACCGGCGGACATGGTGGTCGTGGCCGGCGGTTACGGCCTGATCAACATGTTCCTGGATAATTTCGTACAGCCCATGCTCCTCGGCCGCCGCTTCGGCCTCTCGATTCTGGTGGTGGTGCTTTGCGTGCTCTTCTGGGGCTGGCTCTGGGGCCTCATCGGGATCGTGCTGGCGGTCCCGCTGACCATGATCCTGAAAGTCGTGCTGGATAACAGCGACGAGTTCCGCTGGGTGGCCGTGGCCATCGGTCAGGAAAGCAAGCGCCCCGAACCGGCCGACGGGCTCAGGGAGCTTCCGGCCGCGGAGGAGACCCCTTCGGGTACCGCCGATGCCGCCGGTCGCAGTTGATCGCGCATCGGGTTTGCATCCGGTGCGGGCGGGTTGAATGATCGGGCCGCGCATGACGCTGTTCCAGAAGTTCGCCACCGCTGCCCTCGTTTCGGTCATCATCCTGATCTTCGTCGGTGCCATCGTCAGGGTCAGCGGCGCGGGGATGGGTTGCCCGGACTGGCCGAAATGCTGGGGCCGCTATATCCCGCCCACGAAGGTGGAGCAGGTGGACTTGTC
>CBFGPU010000809.1:0-1848 GCA_965650715.1 uncultured Haloferula sp.
AGGAGACGTAGTGGCCCTCCACATGGCTGCTGAGACGCGCCTCGTAATCGAGCACGGTGTTCCAGCCACCATTGAAGTAGTAGCCGATCCCGGCACCGAGCACGGCGGCATCTTCATCGCGCTCGCCGAGGGAGAAGCCGAAGAGATTGTTCGGATCGTCCTCGAACTCGTGTTCCCAGGCCCCGCGAACTTGCGGAACCAGGGTTCCCGCTCCCGTCTGCATCGGGAACGAAAGCTGGTAGCCGAGGATGCTTACCAAGGATTCGAGGTCTTGCTCCGGGAAGAACCCGCCACCCGGGCCGACTTCGGTGTACGAGTCGATCGATCCGTCGATCCAGCGCAGGCCGGCATAGGGCCCGTGGGTCACGTTGCCGGACTGGAAGTTCACGCCGGTGGTGAATTCCAACTGGTCGGTATCCGCATCCGGCGAGCCGATGGCGATGCCGCCGCCGGTGAGCCGCTGGATGTCGAATTCATGGAAGCCGTGCGAATACATCAGGTCGGCCCAGTAGTCCGCGGCGCCAAAGGCATCCGCGCGATAGTACGAGATGTACGGCGTCACCGCGAAGGTATCGATGTCGCTGTTGCCGGCGAAGGTCATGTCGACATCGGTATTCGAGCCGCTCAAGGCCAGACCCGCGCTCCAGTTCTCGTTGAAATGCCGCTCGATCCCGACGGTGCCGCCGAAGATGTCGAGGTCGGTGCTCGGATGCACGATACGGAGACCGCCATTGGGTCCGCCGACAATGCCGGGCACCGGTTGGATCTGGCTGTCCTGCTCCTCCGTGTAGTAGAACAAGGAGCCATAAATCTCCCAACAGTTCATGCTTGAGACGGTTCTCGTCATGGCCACGCCGCCTTTGGAACCGGCGGCTGGAGCGACTTCTTCCTGGATCACATGCTCCATCGGGCGAAGGCCCGCACGCATGCGGAACAAGCGATCCCCGACATCCCGGGTCGTGGTTCTGGCCGAGACGAGGGCGGCGTTGCCGATTCCGGAGTTCACGAGGAGTCCGGTATCCACGATCACGGGATCGGGCTCAGGCTGCTTGCCTGCGAAGGCGGAGGGTGTAACGGCTGCGAGCGCCATCAAGGCACAGGCAGACGACTTCATGTGGCGACTATTGTATTTCATGGGCTTGTGCGGTCTTTACGACCGTCCGCTTGATAACAGGCCCATGGTCGGATGCAAGCCTCTTAACTTGAGCCCGATCCGGCCTCAGGGCACCCGCGGGAACTTGGAGAAATCCGGCTTCCGCTTCTCGACGAAGGCCTGCTTGCCCTCCTTCGCCTCCTCGCTCATGTAATAGAGCAAGGTCGCGTTGCCCGCGAGATCGAGCAAACCCATCTGGCCGTCGCAGTCGGCATTGAGTGCGGACTTCAGGCAGCGCAGGGCCAGCGGTGAATGTTCGAGCATTTCGCGGCACCACTTGAGCGTTTCCTTTTCGAGATCCGCGAGCGGGACGACGGTGTTCACGAGTCCCATGTCGAGGGCCTGTTGCGCGTCGTACTGGCGGCAGAGATACCAGATCTCCCGAGCTTTCTTCTGACCCACGATGCGGGCGAGATAGCTCGACCCAAGACCACCGTCGAAGGATCCCACCTTCGGGCCGGTTTGGCCGAAGCGGGCATTGTCCGCGGCGATAGTGAGATCGCAAACCACATGAAGCACGTGGCCGCCGCCGATGGCATAGCCGGCGACCATCGCAACGACCGGCTTCGGCAAGCCGCGGATTTTCTTCTGGAGATCGAGCACGTTGAGGCGCGGCACCCCGTCGTTGCCGATGTAGCCCGCGTGGCCGCGCACCTTCTGGTCGCCGCCGGAGCAGAAGGCATCCGGGCCCTCCC
>CBFGPU010000810.1:0-1847 GCA_965650715.1 uncultured Haloferula sp.
CTTCGGCGAGAACCTGAGCACGCGCGGCCTGTTGGAAGACGAGGTGTGCATCGGCAACGTGTTCTCGCTCGGCGAGGCCGTGTTGCAGATTTCGCAACCGCGGCAGCCATGCTGGAAGCTGGCGGGTGAAGGATCTCACCGCGCGGGTGGAACGCACGGGGAAGACCGGCTTCTATTTCCGGGTACTGCAGCACGGGCATGTGCAAGCGGGCGATCATTTGCGGTTGTTAGAGAGGCCTTGTCCGCGGTGGGCCGTGTCCGTGTGCAACCGGATCATGCACGAGCGGGAGGGTGGAGCGGAAGCGGCGCGGGAACTCGCCGCGTGCCGCGAGCTTTCGGGAAGCTGGAAGGACGGCCTGTGGGCGCGGGCTTCCGCGGGAGCGGGAGATGCCGGGGCGCGGAGGGAGCAACCTTAGCGCCATTCCGCCGCGGCTGGCAGGAGCGAAAGGACGGTTTCACCACCTTTCGGTGTATTTACCCGAACCGCGAGGTTTGAGCAGGGTCGGGGCTACCGTTCAGGAACAATTCCCTCCATTCGATGAAAGCATTTCTAACACTCCTCGTGGCGCTGGTTTCGGCTGTCGCCGCGCCTGCAGCGGAAGCGCTCCGATCCCCATCCTCTTGCTTCGACACCCATGGAAGATTCACCGTGGAGGTGGACGTGCCGGCAGGGTCGCGGCATGCGGTGCTGGAAGCCCATGTCGCCGGTCCGCCGATGTCGTGGCGGCGCTTGGTGTCGGGGCCGATCGACGGTCGCGCGGCGCGGGTGATCTTCCGTCTTCCTCCCGCGTTCAGTTCCCGGGAGATCGTCCGGGCGAAGACCGGTCCGGAGACGACCGTGCCGGTGGCGGAGTTGAGTGATCCCTCGCTCTTCACGGTGCTTTATGAGAGTCCGATCGGCGAGCGGGTGAAACTGGATTTCCTGGGCGCTGCCGCGGCGAAGATGCGGGAGTGGACCGCGCTGCCGCGTGCGGAGTACCAAGCCAACTTGATCGCTTGGGCGGAGGCGAACCCGCTGGTGTCGGAGGCGCTGGTATCCATGCCCGCGGACAATGTGTCGGTCCGCTTCACCGATGGCGACATCTGCGTGCTGCTCAACAAGCAGCGGGGATCCGAGCCGCTTTCCCCGGAGTTCGCTCCGGCGGATGCGTTTCGAGAAGCGCCCGCGTCCGATGAGAAGACGTCCCCTTCATCAGGCCCGATCAGCAGCTTCGGCCCGACGGGCTTGGGGCTTCCGGCCAGCAAGCATGCCGTCACGGCCCATTCGCTGGAATCCATCTTCCCCGATTCCGCGCCCGTCATCGGCGATTGGCTGGCGACCGCGGGTTACGACGTGAAGAAATTCAGCGGGACCACGGTGAGCGCCGTGAAGGGATGGTTCTCCGCGGCCCCGCTCGGCGTGCTCTTCTGGCATGTCCACGGTTGCTCCTTCAAGAGGGATAACGGCACCGAGACCGTGGCCTTGGTCACCCGCCAATTCGCGAGCGAGGCCCTGAGCCAGGGGGACTACAAGACGATGCGGCAGAGCGGCGAACTGGGCCTCGCGATCGATGCCGGCCAGACGGTGCCGTATTACATGATCACCAGCGATTTCGTCCGCAACCACATGCGCTTCGCGGCGAATTCGCTGGTCGTGATCGATGCCTGCTACGGCTCGAACGCGGACCTCGCGAACGCCTTCATCGCCGCGGGCGCGGGCTCGTATGCGAGCTGGGACTGGGAGTCGGGGAAGCAGAGCGGTGAACCGTGCCGGAAGATCTTCGACCGCATGCTGGGCATGAACATGGAGACTCCGGTGTCCGCGGTGAAGGAGCGCTCCTTTTCCCAGCCGATCGTGCAGACCTGGA
>CBFGPU010000811.1:0-1843 GCA_965650715.1 uncultured Haloferula sp.
TCTCGCTGGCCAATCGGCCAAGCTCTCCGGGCGGCCCGGCCGGGGGTCCCTGTCGATTCGGGAAATCGCGGTGCCCTTCCTCGCAAGCGGGGAAGGGGATCCATGTATTCGGCTTCCGTGTGTTCCGTGTATTCCGTGGTTCTTCTTTCTGCCTTTCAAATTTCGCGCCCCTTCGCGGTTCAAACCTCCGCCCCTCCCACCTCTTCATTCGTAAGATTCGTCGGATTCGTGGTGCTTCCATTCCAGGCTCCCCAAAATCCCCGCAAATTCTTGTCCGTTTCTCCCCGTAGCCGGACAAGATAGCGTGGAAAACATGTCCGGACCCGGCCCCAGCGACTCCGAACTTCTCGCCGATTGGCTCGACCGCCACCGCGAGCCGGCCTTCCACGCGCTCGTGGAACGCTACGCCGGCCTCGTCCATATGGCTGCCCGGCGCACCTGCGGCGATGAATCGCTCGCCGCCGAGGCCTCCCAGCTCACCTTCATCGCGCTCGCCCGCAAGGCCCGGTCCCTCAGCGGCCGCTCCACCCTCGCCGGCTGGCTCCACGTCACCGCCATCCTCCAGGCCCGGAATCTCCTCCGCCAGCGGCGGCGCGAGATCCGCAAACTCCACATCCTGCGCACGCATATGGAAAACCAACCGCAGGCCTCCCCTGCGGCGGATTGGCAGCGCATCCAGCCCGTGCTGGATGAGGCGCTGGCCGCCCTCTCCACGAAGGACCGGGAGACCCTGCTGCTCCGCTTCTACCGTTCGCTCAGCGTCCGCGAGGTCGGTGCCGCGCTCGGCATCGCCACCGATGCCGCCCAAAAGAGGCTCGACCGAGCTACGGAAAAGCTCCGCCACCAGCTTGCCCGCCGCGGTTGCCAGGTGGGCGGCTCGCTCGGGGCGGTCATGCTCGCCGGCTTCGCCTCGGACGCGCAGGCGGTACTGCCCCCCACCTCCCTTCTCGCCACCAAGGCGCTCGCCGCCGCGGGCACCGGCACCACCGCCACGCTCACCACCATCGGAATCATCGCCATGACCAAGAAAACCGCCATCACCGCCGGAGTCGTCGTCTTGCTCGCCGGAGCGGGCACCGTCGCCCTCATCAACCGCGACAAGGAGGCCCCCGCACCCGCTACCGCGGACAAGGGCGGCGTATCCATGTCCTCTTCTTCCCCGTCCGGCCTCGCTCCGGTCGAATCCGCCACCGCCCGCGCCGAGCGCAACAAACCCCGCGACCCCGCCGCGAACCCCGACTTTATCGCGAAGTACGGCGAAGCCCGTACCAATCTTTCCAAGCACGTCGCCACGAATCTCATCAGCCTCCTGGAGGACGCCGTCGCCATGGGCGAAATGGCCGTCTCCGGCGAGATGGGGAATGCCTTCGGTGGTCCCCGCGGCGGCCTCCGCATGGGCTTGGGCGGCAAGCTGAACGACGACCTCAAGCTCACCGATGAACAGCAGGAGCAGGCTGCTGCCATCTACAAGGAATACCAGAAGCGCGAACTCGCGAAGTCGAAGGAGTCCATCGAGAAGCTCAAGAAGGACCCGCAGGCGCTCATGCAAATGATGCTCGCCAGCGACGCCCATTCCCGTGGCGAGATCCCGCAGGAAGAATACGACCGCATCCAGGCCTCCATCTCGGAGGACCTCAAGGGCACCATCAACCCGCTCGACCGCCAGAACTTCCGCGGCGGCCAGCCGATGAAGGACAGCGCCTTCACCAGCGAGTTCCAGGCGATCCTCGATCCCGACCAGACCGCCACCTTCGCCGCCGCCGCCACCGAACAGCAGTCGAAAGAGGACGACGACCGCAGCATGAACAACCTGCCCTCCATGGAACTGGAGAAGATGGACCAG
>CBFGPU010000812.1:0-1843 GCA_965650715.1 uncultured Haloferula sp.
GCGGTTCGCCCAGGCGAGGGCGTAGCGCTGGAGCATGCCGGGGTTCTCCTCGTAGGGGAGTTGCTTGAGGTGCCCGATCGCCTCGTCGTAGGCGGCGGTGGCTTCGGCATTCCGTTCGCCGAGGCGGTGAAGCACGTCGCCGCGGTTCATGAGGCCGGCCGAGAGGCCCCAGCGGTAGGAGGGGTCTTCGTCCAAGGGCAGGTCGCGGCGCAGCTCGATCGCCTTGTCGAAGTCGGCGAGGGCGGCGGGGAAATGGTCCGGGTTGCCGGTGGTGAGGCGGCAGATGCCGCGGTTGGTATAGAGATTGGCGAGTTCGTTCTTCCCGCGGGGCGTGCCGTCGTCGATGTCCGCCGGATTTTCCAGAGCGGCATCGTAGAAGGGGATGGCGTGGTCGAGCAGGCCATGGTCGCGGTGGAGATTGCCGAGGACCATGCGGGCAAGCACGCGAATCGAGCGAGCGGAGGCATCGTCGTGGGTGGCGAGGATTTCGACGACGTTGCCGAGTTCCTCGATGGCGGTGGTGAAGTCCTCCTCGCTGAGGGGCACGGAGGCATCCCGCCATTTCAAGACGGTGGCGAGGGTTTCGGGCAAACCGGCGGTTTGAGGGGTGGAGCGATAGACTTCAGCCATGTGGTGCGGGCGGAAGCTTCGCGGGGGAAATTCGGAGGTCCAGCGGGATTTGAGGGGAAATCACCAATCACAAATCAGACTGCCGCTGCGCGGGAGGGGAAAAAGGTTGGGAGGGTGCGGTGGAATCCCCTTCAAGCATCGCGAAGCGGATTTCGATTGGTGATTGGAAGATTGGTGATTGATGATTTTCCTTCCTCCCGTGCTCCGTTTCACCGCCATCGAAGACCTCTCCCTCATCCGGGGCCCGCATCATCTGGCGCTGGGGGTTTTCGACGGGGTGCATCTGGGGCATCAGGAGGTGATCGGGAAGGCTCTCGCGGCACGGGACCGGGAGGGCGGGACTTGCGGGGTGCTGACTTTCGATCCGTATCCGATCCGGGTGCTGGCACCGGAGAAAGCACCGCGGCGGCTTCTGGCCTCGCTGGACCACAAGGCGGAGATTCTTGGCCGGATGGGGGTGGATTTCCTGCTCGCGCTGCATTTCGACCTCGAGCGGGCATCGCAGGATGCGGAGGAATTCGTGCGGGAAATCGCGGCGGCGGGGGTGAAGACGGTGGCGGTGGGGGCGGACTGGCGCTTCGGGAAAGGGCGGAGGGGGGACGTGACCCTGCTGCGGGGACTGGCGGACGGACTCGGGTTCCAACTGGAGGCGCTGCCGCCGGTGATGATGGAGGGCGAGCGGATCAGTAGCACGCGCGTCCGCCAGGCGATCCGGGATGGCAATATGGAGGCGGCGGCGCGGATGCTGGGACGGCCGTACACCGTGGAGGGGCGGATCGTGGAGGGACGGAAGCTGGGTCGGCAGCTCGGCTTCCCGACAGCGAATGTCGAGCGCGGCGAGGAGCAGTTCCCGCCGGACGGGGTATGGGCGGTGCGCGCCCGGGCGGGATCTCAGGCTCTCGGCGGGGTGGCGAACCTCGGCGTGCGGCCGACGGTGGATGGGGAGCAGCGGGTGCTGGAGGTGCATTTGTTCGACTTCTCCGGCGATCTCTACGGGGCGGTTCTGGAGGTGGAATTCGTGAGTTATCTGCGGCCTGAACAGAAGTTCGGATCCCTTGACGACTTGAAGGACCAGATTCGCCGCGATGCCGAGCAGGCAATGTATATACTCCGTGACGCGAAGCCGGACGATGCATGAATTTTCCCGGATTTTCCACTTACCCTGCGGAAAACTGCCCTCTATAGATCGCCGAAACCCCGATGCCGATCTCCG